>NZ_JBFUCY010000028.1:0-91521 GCF_056404995.1 Mucilaginibacter sp. P2_A5 | reverse complement strand
ACGTTTTTCTTTTTTTGCTTCTTTTTTTCTTTTTAAAAACGATAACGTTTTTGTGGACAACTAATCAGCCATGACCTCTTTTGCCGATCTTGTCGGAAAATAAGTCTTCCAGTTTCGCACAAGTTTTATTATCATACTATGAGCCAATGCTGGTGTAAGCATTGATATACTACTATGTGGCCTTAGATAGTTGTAAATGTTTATAGCCTTTGTTACCTCATTTCTTGCAGCATCCAGGTCTGTAAATACCGGCTTTAGCAATTCCATCTTTAAGATGCCATTTACGCGTTCAGCAATAGCGTTATCTCTCGGGTTACCCGATTTGCAACCATGTCAATTGCTATTTTCTCCAACTGAGCCGGTGCTCACTCGTATGACATGGTTTATAATATTATACAACAAAACTCTTCGCTTTCATCAATGCATTATCCAGCCCGCTTACATCGCTGCCGCCTGCGGTTGCGAAAAATGGCTGGCCGCCGCCGCCGCCTTTTACTTCTTTGGCGAGTTCTTTTACGATGTTGCCGGCATGCAGGCCTTTTTCTTTTACCAGGTTTTCGGCTATCATAACCGTTAGGCTTGGTTTGCCGTCAAACTCGGCGGCAAGTACCAGGAACAGGTTGGGTACAATATCTTTTAACTGGTAGGCCAGGTTTTTAATGGCTTCGGCATTGGGCAGGGCTACTTTTTGGGCAATGAAGTTGATGCCATTAACAGCCTCCGCTTTTTGTGCCAGTTCGTTTTTTAAGCCTGATGATTTTTCGAGAATAGCTTTTTCTATCTCTTTTTTCAGCTTGCTATTTTCGTCCAGCAGGCTTTCTATACTTTTTGGGAGGTCTTTAGGGTTTTTAAGCAAATCTTTAAGCTGGTCTACCATTCGGCTTTGGTTGGTGATAAACACCTCGGCAGCAACACCGGTAATGGCCTCAATGCGGCGTACGCCAGCTGCTACGGCGCTTTCGGCAATTATTTTGAAGAAGCCTATCTGCCCGGTAGCCTGTACGTGGGTACCGCCGCAAAGCTCCTTGCTAAACTCATCTTCGAAAGTGATGACGCGTACATACTCGCCATATTTCTCGCCAAACAGGGCGGTTACGCCGCTGGTGATGGCTTCGGCGTACAGTACGCTGCGCTCTTCTTTCAGCGGGATGTTCTGACGTACTTTTTGGTTTACGATAGCTTCAATCTGCGCCAGTTCCTCGTCGGTAACTTTGGCGAAGTGAGAAAAATCGAACCTCAGGTAATCGCTGTTTACCAATGAGCCTTTTTGGTTTACGTGGCTACCCAATACCTGTTTCATGGCGGCATGCAGCAGGTGCGTAGCAGAGTGGTTGGCATTGGTTTGCCCCCGCAAAGCAGGGTCGACAATGGCGGTTAAAGCATCCTCAATATCTTCGGGCAGGTTATCTACATAATGAACGGTTAAACCGTTTTCTTTTTTGGTATCGGTTACCAAAATAATGGTACCATCCGGGAAAACCAGTTCGCCCTTATCCCCTACCTGGCCACCGCTTTCGGCGTAGAATGGGGTTTTATCCAGCACGATTTGGTATTGCTCTTTTCCTTTGGCGGTTACCTTGCGGTATTTTACAATGTGGGAAATGGTTTCGGTTTCGTCGTAGCCGGTAAAGATGGAGGTCTCGTCGTCTTTGAGGGTAATCCAATCGCCGGTATCGATGGCAGTGGCTCCTCGCGATCTGTTTTTTTGAATTTGAAGGGCTTTCTCATATCCCTTCACGTCAACAGTCCAATCTTGCTCACGGGCCATCAATTCCGTCAAGTCTAGTGGAAATCCATAAGTGTCAGATAAGAGAAACGCAATTTCACCGGGTATCTGTCTATTTTCTATGTATTTGTAATATTTTTGATGCGCTTCAACTGTACTTCTTGTGTCAAGAGTCGGATCCATAATGAAAGTTCCATTATTATACATCGTAAAATCTGAAACTAATTCATTGAACTTGTTTATACCGGAAGACAATGTCTTTAAAAATGATGCTTCTTCTTCTAATATCACTTTCTGAACAAAATCTTTTTGCTTATTTAATTCATCAAAAACACCAATAAATTGCGTTGCCAACTCCGGTACCAATTTATTTAGAAATGGTTCTTTTAACCCTAAATATTGATATCCATACCTAACTGCACGTCTTAGTATCCGACGTATGACGTATCCTGCTTTATTATTGGAGGGCAATTGTCCGTCTACAATGGCAAAGCTTATAGCACGTATATGATCAGCCATTACTCTCATTGCGATATCTGACATATCAGACTGCACCATCCCCATAATTCCACCCACGATTGGATTTGGATCATTAGGATCGTTTAAATATCTAATACCTGATTCTTTAGATATGAATTGGATTAATGGCTGGAAAATATCGGTATCGTAATTAGATGTTTTACCTTGGATCACACGGACTAAACGTTCGAAGCCCATACCAGTATCTATATGCTTTGCCGGTAGCTCCACCAATTTGGTAAATCGATAGAGATTAATTGTTTTCCATTCCTTAATATAATCCAAATCTACCGACGCTGAGAATTCAGCAAGGCCTCCATTAACACCTCCCCACATCCGATTGTATTGCATGAATACATTATTCCAGATCTCAATTACTTGCGGATCATCAGCATTTACCAATAATGCTCCTTCTTTTTCCATACGCTCACTGTCGGGACGTCCATCGTAATGAATTTCAGAACAAGGGCCACACGGACCTGTTTCACCCATTTCCCAAAAGTTATCCTTTTTATTACCAGGGACAATATGACTCTCGTCAATTAAAGCTTTCCAGAGATCATAGGCTTCAGTATCTCTTTGAAGACCCTCTTTTTCATCTCCTTCAAAATAGGTGACGTATAAACGATCTTTAGGTAGTTTGTAAACCTCTGTCAGTAGTTCCCAGCTCCAGGCGATGGCTTCTTTTTTAAAATAGTCACCAAAACTCCAGTTGCCCAGCATCTCGAACATGGTGTGGTGATAGGTATCAATACCTACTTCTTCCAAATCATCATGCTTGCCGCTTACACGCAGGCAGCGTTGGGTATCGGCCACGCGAGGGGCTTTAGCAGGAGCATCGCCCAAAAAAACTTCTTTAAATTGGTTCATCCCCGCGTTGGTGAACATCAAAGCTGGGTCGTTTTTTATTACTATTGGTGCCGAAGGAACAATAACGTGTCCCTTTGAAACAAAAAAATCAAGAAAAGCCTGGCGTATTTCGGTAGCTGTCATAGTGTGCAAATGTAGTTATTAGTCGGGAAGTCCGAAAGTCGGGAAAGTCCGAAAGTTAGAAAAGTCGCGAAGCAGCGAAGTAAGAAAAGTAATTAGGATGCCGGAAAGTCAGGAAATTAGTATTGGACTAACTTCCCGACTTTCAGGCTTCGGACTCCCCAACTTCCGGACTTTCCAATCCCGATATTAACTACTTGCTACTATTTCAAATACTCCTTCGGTATCGGGTTGTCTTTCCGTTCGCCGTCGAAAAACCAAGCCAGGATCCAGAAGCGGGTGCCATCGTTAAATAGTTCGATACTGTTGATGCCCCGCTCTATTACCGGGCCACCTGCAACATTGCGCGATTCGTAAGTGCTGAAAACATGATATATACTGCCGAAGTGTTCTACTTTACGGGAGATTTCCCTTTCGTCAAAACCATCGCGTGAAAGCATATCATCCGACCGGCGGTGATATTCTTTCAACGTCATATAACTAAACTTTTGTTTGCCTTGCTTATCAATATAACCCGAGCCTACATGGGCATTGGCAATATGCAGCAGGCTGTCACGCTCGTAGCTTACCTTTTCGCCTTTTTTTACAGTTACTACATCATAATAGGCTTTCATGATACCATCAAGCGTACTCACATTGTCGCCATACTTGGTTACCACCTGTGCGACGGTTGGTTGCACCATGGCAAAGCATGAAAGCACGAATAGCAGGGCAGATTTTTTCATGAGCGGTAACGGTTTAGACCGGTTTAAATAAAATCGAATTTAAACAATATCAATCACAATCGTACGATGATATTTTCACCCCACCACCCTGCTGTTTTTCAACCTTAATATCTTGTGCAGCATCTGCATTTTTATGTAATACCTTTTCAAAAAGCATTGCTTCATCCAAACTAATGTTCTTTAAAAGCAGTTTATGGTCGGCGCATCCGTCAAAATAGGTCTCGGTAGTTACTGCCCCGTTTTTGTAATAAATGCTTGTTTCTTTGGCTCCTTTTTTGGGTATCCTTTTTGTGATTTTTAAAACCCCGTAATTGCGCTTCAGGTAAGCATCTTCTGTTTCTACAAAGCCGTGATCATCCTTTTCCAAAACGGGCATGGCAGATAGATAGCCATCAAATATGTACCCTTGCCTGCCATCAAATTCCACCTTTATCCACTTGCCGTTCAGCTTGTACGGCTCTTTTAAAGCAGCTGTATTAAAATCTACCGTAAATTTTTTAGGGTCTCCAGCTAATTTAACGGGCTTTACAATAGTTCCATAAGGAATATTCGCGAGGGTTTTGCTCTTGTCGGTAGGGTTACTTTTTAAGTTTACCCCATCCAATAGCCATACTTTTAGCGATTTTCCGGTGTTTTTTGCTTGCGCAGTAAGCTTAGTGGTAACAGTACCTAATAGCACGACAGCTGTTATAATTGCGATAAGTTTTTTCATAGGTAAAAAATACGTTGTTATTGCGGGTTAAAGATACATAGCTAATATTTATTTAACTATTATCAAAATAACAATTAAAACGAAAGCCGCCAGGAAGGTAAGTTCCCGGCGGCCCCAATGTTTTCATGATGAAATTTGCTGGTGCGATATCATAAGCTGCTACCTATGCATGTTGCAGGCTACACCTTTTATTCAACTATTCACCCTTATAAAGGCGAAGTATATACTAAAAATTGGCAGCAACCGATACCCCGTAAACCCGTGGGTTACCTAAATGTGTAGCGCCAAAATCATAAGCATAGTCAATAGCTTTTTTGTTGCCTATGTTGCTCTCCCATAAAAACAAACTAAAGTTTTTAGTGTCGACACCAATTTTAGCATTGAATTTACTGTAGCCTTTTTGTTCAATATTGTTGGCCAGGTCAAAGTACTGGTCGCCAAGGTAACGCCATTCGCCACGGGCTACTAATCTTGCTTTTTGTGGGCCGCCAAGCGCGTAGCCATATTGCAATGCCAGCATATTGGTAAACTTAGGCGTGTAAATTTGTTTGTTGCCTTTTAAATTAACTATTTCGCCGTTACTGCCAACCGCCAGGTCGGTATAGCGGGCGTGGGTGTAGCCAAAGTTATTTTCAATTTCCAGGCCTTTTAATGGTGTAGTGCTCAACTCTACTTCAACGCCTTTACTGCTTAGCTTGCCCGCGTTTTTGGTTACGGTAATAGCATCAGGCAATATTAAAGTTGGCACCTGCGCATCGGTAACACGGGTGTAAAACAAAGCCAGGTTTGCACGCAGTTTATTATCAAAAAAGTTGTTTTTTGATCCAACTTCGAAGTTGTTGCTGTACTCGGGTTTAAAGGTGTATAGTGGTGGTGATGATGGATCTGATCCCAGCTCGGTGATACCGCCGGCCCTAAAGCCGCGGCTGTAAGTTGCATACAGGCTATTATTGGCCGATAAATGGTAAGCCAGGTTAAGTTTTGGCGAAAATGCTTTAAAATTGGCTGATGAAGAAGTATCCGACCGGGTAACCATAGCGTCGCCGCCATCGGGCTGAAACTCGCCTTTCACACTTTCTTTTTTATGTTCATGATCGTAACGCAAACCTGCGGTAATATCAAATTGCGGACTAACAACATAGGTTACCTGCCCATAAACAGCCACGCCAAAATTCCTGTCGACATTGGTATTGATACTCGTAAAATTGGTTATCGGCGAGCCTACGGCTGCGGCATCGGCGCCAAAATAAGTACCCTGTTTGTTGGGCGCGTAGTGGTAAAAACCGTAGGCACCTGCAGTCCATTTTAATTTAGAGGTTGACGATGCAGGCGAAGTAAACCTAAACTCCTGGATGCCTGTACGTACTTTATTCCAATCGCCACCATAGTTGTTTACTACCGATACCGCGTCGATGGGTGAAAAATCGCCATCAATAGGTTTGGTATAGTAACGGTTATTTACCTGGTATGATGACTGCGAGGTAAAGTTAAAATCGCTGCCCGAGTAATTGATAGCCAGCGAGGTATGGAAGGTATTATCGATCATTTTGGTCTTCGCGTTCTGATTTACCTGGTAAGGGTTGCTTAACGCATCATCCGGCGAACCAGCTAATGTAAAAGCGCCGTTATTACGGTTATTGTAGTTTTTAACGTTCAGTGTAAATGCCAGTTTTGATGTAGCCAGGAATTTAAGGTAATAGTTACCTAAAAAAAAGTGTTGCTTATCGAAGTGGCTGTTATCAAACGTGTTGGTATAAAAACCATTAAAGCCCGAATAAACACCGGCAACGCCTAAAAACAGTTTATCTTTTATCAACGGTGCTTTTATGCCCAGTGTAAAACGCTGCTGTCCGTAGTTACCAAAATCGAGCCCGGCAAAACCGCTTACGGTGTTTGATGGCTGTTTGGTAATGATATTGATAACACCGCCGGTAGCATTACGGCCGTATAAGGTACCCTGCGGGCCGCGCAATACCTCTATCCTATCCACATCCAACAACTGTGGTATGTAAGTATCTAACCCGTATTGGTTTACACCATCAACATAAGTAGCTACGGCAGGGTCATATGATGTGGTAACTATCCCCCTGATACCGCTAACATTGCGGCCATCGCCGGAGTTGCCGGAGTTTAAGTTGGGGGCTATGGCAGTCAGGTCTTTCAAATCCCACAGCCGGTAGTCTTTTATTTGTTTGGCCGATAAGGTAGTAACGCTGAAAGGTACCTTTTGGGCGTCCTCTTCGTATTTTTGAGCCGTTACGGTAACTTCATCCAGTTGGTTACTGGCATCCTTCAATTGAAAACTGATTGGGCGCATAGTGCCGCTTAAAATAATCGACTGGCTTTTAGCTGCATAGCCAACAGCGCTAATGTGCAGGATATAACTTCCCGAGGTAACATCTTTCAATGAGAATTTACCGTCCTTATCGGCAATAGTACGGTAATTGGTATTCAGCAGGTAAACCGTAGCGCCGGCAATTCCCTGGCTTTTTTCGTCGGTTATGGTGCCCGATAAGTGGGCAATAGTTTGTGCTTTTACTATAATACAAAGTATAAGCAATACAAATAAAGTAAGTGTTTTTTTCATTTAATTGGTTGTAACTGATATGTGTATTTTTAACACATTGATATAATTGCCAATTATAATAAACGGCATCCATTTAACGGCAACGCAAACAAAAATATTACTTAATTATTATTAGCCTATAGCCTGATCAGGCTATAGACATGGCCATCTGAAGCCGGCGGCCCCGACAGCAGGAGACAGACAAAGAATAATCCCCCTGTCAGGATATTTATAAAAAAGCTACCCTCAGCAAGTGGCTTTTTTATTGAAGTGTTCCACCGGAACGCCCGGAACGCAATTTAATGCACTGGAACACTTTAGCATTGATTATCAATACATTAACATTTTTTCAACCCCGACACAGGCGGAACACGCATCTATCTAAAAATCAGATACCTAATAGATATATTTAGCCATTGGTTAAATTTTAACTACTATAACGCTGCGTTATTTTGGAACACCCCGGCATTCCTTTATAGCACTTTCATCGGATAAGCATAGTCGGTTAATTGAATATTTTGGGTATTGCCTGCGGCCCGGGCTATCCGCTTATACTGCACGGGCCTTAGCCCATAAGTTAAGAAAAACAGAAGGGCAAATAATATCGAATAATGAATTTTGAATGTCGAACGCCGAAATTTTTCCTTCATTATTCGATATTGGACATTCAGTGTTCAATATTTAAATCGTTAGTAATTCCTTAACTTAAAACCTCCATTTAAAATCAACGCTCCAATATCCCCTGCGCCCGATACAAATTATCAGTAGCCTGCAATATCTTATCCCTCAACTTAGGATTATAATCAGGATGCCGCTGCAGGAAATCGCGCACAATTTGGTAAGCCTCTTTAGTCTGATAACTACCAAACACCGCCCCCAGCCACGATTGCGGGAAGAACACATCGCCGGTACGCTGAAGATCTTCAACCAGTTCCAAACTTTTGGGCAGGTATTTGATGGAGGTACTTTGCCTTAACGGGTGATTTAAATAGCTTAAACCTGTGGTAACCCAGGCCTCTTTTGCCCTGTTTTTTCGGTCGGCCAGGCTGTTAAAAAAGGCATCGCGTTCCTGCACATTCAGCGAGAGGGCGGGCGCCAGGAAAGCCAGCCTGTTTTTGCGTTCGGGATTGCTGATGCGGGCTTGCTGCTGCTTTAATACCGAAGTAACAGTGTCGCTTTTAAGGGCGATGGAAAGCGCCATACCCGTATAATCATCCTCGGCCAGTTTAACGCCCGTGGGTGGCTTTTGGGTTAGCCATACCTGGTAAATGCGGCTTTTAGCTTCGGCACTTAAACAGGTGTTTTGGTAAGCGCCAAACAGTATTTTTTTGTTATTCGGCGCTGTTTGCTGTTCCATGGCTTGCCATAGGGTGTGCTCCAGCTCCGTGCTTAAAATCAGCCGGTCTTTTGGCAGCGTGAAGGTCCAGAATATGCTGGTAATATAGCCGGTAAGCAGGCGCAGGTTCATTTCATTTTTTTCGATACTGATGCCGTGCAGGTAAAGCTTTAATAGTTCAGCCGGTTTAAAAGCACGCCCGGCCAGCATATTCTCGTACCCGTTAATATAAGCCGAAGCACGTTGCAGCGGGCTGTCTAAATTGAATAAACTGCCCGTCATCACCTTATCCGCCGGGAACAGTCCATAACCCATGCCGTCTGCATTAAATAAGATGAACAGCGGCTTCGCCAAACCGGCAGCTGCCTTTAGTACAATTTGCCGCGCGTTCATATTCACCGGGATGGTTTTGCTGTAAGCAGGATACACCAGCGTGATATTAAATACCTGCGGCCATATGCGTGGCGCGCCAACTTCAGGATGCTGGCTGATGTTAAAAGTGCCGATTTTACCATCGTTATAACTCACTTTATAATCAAACACCGGCCTGCCGGGCTGGCTTACCCAAACCTTGTTCCAGGTGTACAGGTTGGCGGTGCTGTATTTGCTCAGGATGGCAATCAACTGGGGCCAGGTAGCGTTGCCGTAAGCATATTTTTTCAGGTACTCGCGGATGCCTTGCTGAAAATTGGCCTTCCCCATCAGGCTTTCCAGCTGGCGCATCATAATGGGGGCTTTGTGGTAAATAATATTGCCGTAAAGCGAACCCGCATCCTGCAAATTATCCAGCTGCTGGCGAATGGGGTTGGCGCCCATCGTCCTATCCACTCCGTAAGCGGCCGGGTAATGGTCCTGCAAAAATTTAAGGTTAAAAGTTTCGGCGCCCATTAGTTTTTCGGTCACCTTATCGGCCATAAAGTTGGCAAACACCTCCTTCATCCACACATCGTTAAACCACTCCATGGTCACCATATCGCCAAACCACATGTGCGCCGTCTCGTGCGAGATTAAATTAGACCGTGCGATGAACTGATCTTTGGTGGCCCCCTCATCCAAAAACAAGCCCGAGGCCTTGTATTGCACCTCGCCCGGGTGCTCCATGCCGCCGAACTGAAAATCGGGTATGGCCACAAAGCCCACTTTCTGAAAAGGGTAAGGTATGCCCGTCCAGCTTTCTAAAAAGCTAATGGCATCCCGGTGGGCTTTAAATATCGAATCGACACTTAACCTGATCTGGGTAGAATCTGTTTCCCTGTGCAAAAATTCGGCACTGCGCCCGCCTATCATATGCCTTACATCAGCATACGCGCCCGCGGTGAAAGAGAACAGGTAGGTGGGCAATTTGTCGCTGGTATTAAAAACATAATGCTTAAAGTCGCCCTCATCAGTTACATCCTTTACGCTGCCATTGGCCAACGCTTTCCATTCCTTGGGCACCCTCAGGCTTAATTTAAAAGTAGCTTTCAAATCCGGCTGATCAAAACAGGGGAAAACGGTACGGGCCCGGTCGGGCACAAATAGGGCATACAAATAATCATCATTACGGTTTAACGATCCATTACCGGCAATAAAATCAATCGTGATAGCATTATGCCCGGCCCTTAAATATTTAGTATCTATAATGATATGTTCGTCCTTCGCCTCAAAAGGGATTACCTGCCCCTGGGCCACCCGCACATTTTTAATGTGCTGCGCATCCTGCTTAAAATCAATTTGCAGCGGCTGGCCGGCATTTTTTAAATCAAATGCGATATGCGCCACACCGGCAATATCATCAGCCCGTTTCAAAGGCACCAAAAACGACAGGTCATATTCCACATTACTGATTACCGAATGCCTGTACTGCGCCAACCCGTACGATACCCCCGTTTCAACAGGTACAGGTTTAACACGTTGCTGTGCATATACCACAACATTTAAGCTCAACAAAAACAGTATCAGTTTAGATAATTTCATATGGTTGGTTGTTTTGAGTTTTGGGTTTTGAGTCGAAAGTCAAAAGAACAAACCGCTGTTCGAAGTCTCCAGACTTCGAACAGCGGCGTTAAATATTGTCAACCGAAACTTCAACCCATTTCTATTCAGATATGATTTTTAACTTGACTTCAGAATTATCCGGGTTTAACCAAAAACATAAACCTCCATCAATTAAAGAAATATTATAGGCATCTGCTTTAAAAGGTCTTATGATCATGTTATTGTACTCTCTAAAGCTTGATTTCCCAATAAAAAAATAATAGAATTTATTATTTACTGTTTTTTCTCCTATGATTAGTCTGTTTAATATTTTTTCGCCTGTAGTATCTACCTGGTAAATGAGATAATATTTACCTTCCTTTTTTGCGATATATGGCGATATTGAAAATCTAACTTGATGTAACGCTATTGTCGGTACATCTTTTTTATAAATCGAACAACTTACCAATAAAAACAGTTGTAATAATATTATTTTCCTCATAATTACCTCCGCTGATCGAAGTCGGAGACTTCGATCTACTATGCATGTAGTCTCTGACTACACGGTTGATCAAAACCTTATCATTCTACAGCCGCAGAATATAGGCATAATGGTTCGAACTCGGAGAATCGGACAGCGAAGAATTTTTGCCTTTCGCCTTTAACCTTTCACCTGTTGTTTTAAGTCTCAAATCTAATATCTCATATCTAAACCGGGCGTTCCCGCTGGTAGAAGCGGGCCGGGCTAAACGCTCATACGCGCACAAGGCATTAGGCGCGAGGCAGGTATCCGCTAATATCCCTAACGCGGAGGTGGGGAAATTGTGAAGTTGAGGGTTTACTGCAAAATCGTAATTTGCTTGCGGGCACACAAGTCTGGAGGCGGCAGCACAAAAAGTACTTGCGGGAGCTGGGGAGGGGGCAAAAATCTTTCCCTAAGAACTTCAATAAGCTTTTGCGCTTACATTAGTAGATCCAACTTCCGTAAAGCCGATAACTTAATTATTGAACGATTAGTGAAATCATCTTTTGCAAGAATTATAAAAATGACTGCCAAAATCGGTTAAGAAATATTCTTCAGGGGCTAGTTGCTCTATGGCAGGGTGTCCGGGACCTGAATCATATTGTGAAAGGTTAGGAACTTCCGCAATTATACCCAAACGCTCAAGGTTGGCAATTGATTCGGGCTGAAAATCATGATCGACCTGAAGCCAGCGGCCTACTGGTAAATTTTTTTTACCCTCTATCATGTACTTTATTATTTCAACATCGTCGCTCGACAATTGCGATAACACGCTTGGATAAACTGTGACAACGAGTTTCTTTGAAGCATCAATATAATTAGTAAAAAGGTTAGCCCACATCTCCTGTAAAGTTTCATCCTCTTCTAAAGCAACGCCGTTCAAATAAGGAAACAGAACTTTCAGGTTAACATCTTTTATAGTAATTTCATTATCCTGAATTATTTTTTGAACTTTCTTGAAATTTTTAATTTGATTTTCAAGAAGCCTCACTTGCTTATTGGCGGCAATCATCTGCCCATAGACATCAGCTACGGGACCAAGTAATCGAGAAAGCAATCCCTCTGCAGTTTTGGCTGTAATTTTTAAGGCTTCGGTTTCAGCTGGCGTCATCATATTTTTTCAAGTGAAATTAAGAATTATTCCATAATAATAACGACCACCATTGATTGGTTTGTTGGTAACAATACCCGCTGTTCGAAATCTCCTGGCTTCGAACAACTATGCCTGTAGTTCCTGACTACAGAATTATTGCTGCCTTTGCACAATAGTTTTGTATTACATTAAGTAATTGCCGATCTATAACCTTAGCGTGCTCTGTAAAAACATACAGCAGTTTTCTTCTGCCGCCCCGTTTTGATGTCGCAAATTGCGACCTCAAGTTGGCGATTCGTTTAGTCATTAGCAAATTTTGGCTAAGCTAAGCCTCTCTTGGCTAACTTTAAAATCTGTTAGAACAGACGAACCATTAAGCCTATAGTTTCTTATTTACAGGATTATTACCGCCTTTGCCCGATTACTTTATTCGTTTATCAATTACCCATCTATAACCTTATCATTCTATAGTCACAGACGATAGGCATAGTCATCCGAGGTCGGTGAATCGGACAGCGGAGGGTATCTGCTGCCTATAATTACATGATGCCTTATTGGAAAATCCTTTGTATTATTTATATGTGTATCTATTATACACTAATTTATATCTAAATTCGACCAGCCGAAGAAACCTATAAAAATCATGAAAATCTCCCGAATTAAAATTCAAAACTTTCGTTCTATCGAACAGACTGAATTTACAGCAACCGATTTCAATATAATTGTAGGCCAAAATAATTGTGGTAAAACAAATTTCTTTGAAGCTATCGAATATTTTTTTAACGGACCAGGGAAAGGGGTAAACCCAAAAGATTTAAAATATAAAAGAGACGTAGATAGAGAAATCGTAATTGAAATTGAGTTTTCTGAAGCTTTGGCAGGTGCCGCAGTCATGAGAAACCAAGCTAATAAAACCAAAATTGAAAAGGTACTTAATGGAAATGACCAGGTTACCGTTTCACGTTCAAGCGAAATAAAAAGCAGAACAGTGCTTGTAGCGGGAAATGAAGTTAATACCGGCACCGGCTTTGATGCTGCATTAAATGACTTTTTGCCGAAGTTTGAATATGTACATACGCGTCAATACTACGAAAGCGTTGCAAAATATGCAAAGAGTACGCCTATAGGAATAATGCTGTCCGGTGTCTTGTCAATCATTCTTGAAGAAAACGAGCAATATCAGGACTTTCAACGAAAATTTAAAGAGTTATTTGAGGACGACGGCTCGGCGATAAAAGCGGAATTTGAAAACGTTGGCAATAGCGTACAGATACATCTTGAAAAGCAATTCCCAGATTGCACAAAGGTAAAGTTTGAGGTTTCAGCCCCCGTTTTCGATGACTTATTGAAAAATTTTGATACGACTGTTAATGACGGAATTGAAACATTAGCTGAAGAAAAGGGTGATGGTATGCAGAGGGCGTTGATGCTTGCAATTATACAGGCTTATGCGGATTTTAGGAAAGCCCGTGACGAAGCTGGAAAAACTTTTCTGTTTTTCATTGATGAGGCGGAATTGCATCTCCATCCAACAGCCCAAAGGAAATTAAAGACAGTTTTATATTCCTTGTCGCAAAATAATGATCAGGTATTTATTAACACTCACTCTTCGGTTTTTGTAGCCGATAACGAAGACAACCAAACTATCTTCAAGGCTGAAAAGCACAATGGCAAAACAGAAATTCAAGCAACTACAGATAGGCAGAAGCCCTATATTATATATGAATTATTAGGTGGTAGTCCGTCAGACTTATTGCTCCCTCGAAATTTCCTAATCGTTGAGGGTGTAGCTGAATATGAATTTTTAATCAGAGTTATTGAGCGCTTTTATCCCGATAAACCACCAATTCAAATAATTAAAGCAGATGGTGACGTAGATCAAATTGAACGAACAATAAATTCTATATCTAAAGCTTTTTCACCACTATCAATCAGTATTTACAAAGATAGGATTGTGATTTTGTTAGACCAACCAAGTGAAAAAACACGCGCTGGTGTTAAAGACTTCATTGCGACCAATAGACATCTAATGGACAATAATCAATGGTTTCAACTTCCGGCACGAGACTTAGAGCAGTATTATCCGAATTTTAGAGACGAAAGTCATGGTCTTTGGAAAAAGACACAGGAGGAATTGGATCAAAGAAATGAAAAAGATAAACGAATATTTAATGGCAAGAAAAAAGTGCAATTGGCAAAGCATGTTGGTCAATGTGTTACCCAAGTGCAATTTGAAAATGAAATGCCCATATGCTTGACCGCGCTCAATCGTTGTTGGGATTTAAGTTTCGTTTAGATCGCTAACGCAGTGTTGTCTGAACATAGATTTGTTAGATTTAAAGGATTACATCTGTTCGAAGCCCAAGCCGTCCGTAGAGTGCACTTTGGAACGTCTCCCCGCCCTTGTTGGGGTTGTCCAATGCCTTTAAGATAAAGGAAGCGGCATCTTTTGGCGTGATAACCCGCAAATTCAAATCCGATACATCTGAAACTCCGTCCAAAAACGGTTAATATCCGATTCTACTAAAACCTCAATTTTTTGCCCTTTACCCTCATTATTATAACAAAGCGTCGTTATTACTCAAACGAATCTTGGCGAAATTCCTTTGTACCAACCAATAATGAATGAGGCGACTTCTTTATGGGGTGTAACCAATTATGCTTTATACATAGCAATCGCTTTTTATGGATTGCTTAAACAACTTATGAAACGGTAAAGCTCAACACTATTGCAAGAATTATAAATGAATAATTTATTGGAATTAAAAAGAAATAAATGGATATTTATCTGATTAATAGATAATTACTAAACCATGAAACCTTTATCACAGTATTTTAATATAATTTTAATTTTTGTGTTAATTTTTTTCCTTTCAAGCTGTATGGCCTTGCTCGAGCTAGGAGAAGTTGCTGAATTAGGTACTGCTGGTCTTGAAATAGAAGGAACGGGGATGCTCCGGGTCATTAGCGCTGAAACGGTCGCCGAGGAGATCAGTAGCGTAAGACTAATCGAATCTGGCGATTTAGGAATTATAAAAAATGGACGACTCACAAAATTTGCCGAATTACTCGATGGGGGTAAAATTGTTTTGGAAAATGGGACTGTGGTAAAAATCCCTGGTACGATCTATACAGTTAATGAAGAGGTCTTTGTTAGACAAGCGCCATTCGAAAACAGCAATATTTTAAATAATGAGCATTACGCAAGTGGTCGCTTAGTCATAGTTAACGACGTAGTAAACGGCTGGTATGAAGTAATGTTACCAAACCATGTATTCGGCTTCATTCCAGTTAATTCCGCCACTATAGTACATTCAAAACATCTCAATAAATACAAAAAGAAACCTACGAGAACTAAAGGTTTTCATGCCGGTGCAAATTATATTGCAAACAAGTATTTTATCAATAGTCCTCAGTCCAGAGATGTAATTGTTAATTTGACCTTAGAAGACGGCAGCCTGGACGAAATCTCTAGCCTCAAAGTCAATAGCATTGCCCTTGAAAAGGGCTACCACTCTACGCCATCATTTTTTTCCACATATTATTACATTGACGAATTAGGCACACAACTAAGAATGGGCAACCTTGATTATATCAATAAGCTTAATTTAAATAAATATGCCGATTACCTTCTAATAGGTACCCATTCTGTCAAAATCAGAACTAACCAAATCGAAGCAAATATGCTTACTTCTGATCTTAGCTACATTGTTAATCTTGTGAACCTGAAAACAGGAACTATCGAAAAATCTTTCGTCGATACCATACACGGGAATGGCTGGACTGTTTCAGAAGCAAATGATGATGCGTTGCAAGCATTTTATCAGATAATAAAAAACAAACTTTAATTCCTCATGAAGAAGATAACTATTGCCTTGTTATTGATGTTGACGTGTAAACTTCCATTTGCACAAGCTCAGGGCGCGAATGCATCGTTTGATTCCAGCTTGCAACTTCTAACTGACAAACTAGGAGCAAAACTCGTCAAATATCAATCATTAAAAATGGCAGTCTGGGAGTTGACTGATCTTGATGGTGGCGTATCACCAATTGGAAAATATGTTGCGGAAGATATCTCGATTAACCTATCTGACAAATTCCAGGTAGCCAACAGAAACCTGTTAAGCACGCTTATAAAGGAGAATAAACTTAGAACAGAGGGATTTATCAATCAATCAACACTCACGCAATTCAAAAAGCTGTCTGATATAAATATTTTAATAACAGGCACAATCGCAGTTTTGCCGCAAAATATTAAGATCACATTACAAGCCTTAGACGTTGATGGTAATATTTTGGCGGCAACTAAGGGCGATGTCTTTAGAAATGAAGATATCAACGAACTACTCGGAGTCAATACGAGTAGTACAAATCAAGGTTTTAATAGGTCGCTAAACTCAAATGAACAAAGAAACAATCCACAAACCGTTGGCAGTGATTGCTCAAGTCAGCACATTGGGGATTATTGCTTCAGAAACTCATCGAAGAGCACGTTAAGTTTGTTGGTTAATTATACTAACCTATCAGATGGGATGCATCCATATAATTCGGAAATGACTTTTGATCTAAAGCCAGGCGAGTCCAAATGCCTTAACGGATTGATTTCTGTCGGTCGCCGTTACAATTTCACAGCTACCAGGCAGCCTCGCGCCGATCAAAGCCTAGTCAATTGCGATGGATGCTATACTGTTGTTGATACGGGGAGTTTTATGGTCGAACAATGCAAATCAAAAACTTACGAAATAAGGTGACGTTTATAATTTGTTTATCAATTTTTACACTCCTTGGCGCAAGTCTTGTGTTGTGGACATTGAGCGATGGCGGACTTGTGACTTTCTTAGTCTGAAAGTTTTGCCGCTATGAAGTGTCTCGTCCTAAAAAGTTTCCCTCCTTCGCGCAAGTCTTGTGTTGTGGACATTGAGCGATGGCGGACTTGTGACTTTCTTAGTCTGAAAGTTTTGCTTCTATGAAGTGTCTCGTCCTAAAAAAGTTCCGGATATCACAAGTCAGCCACCCACATCCAAACCCACAAGACTTGCGCTAAAATCGGGGAAGTATTGGGAACATCGAGCTAATGAAATAAAAAAAATCTATCGAAGTAATAATGTTTAATTTTAGCAGAAAATGGAAAGTTACGAGTCAATAGTTCAATTAATTGATAAAAACAGAGAATTTGTAAATTTCGCTGATTTTGGTGATGGGACATCTGATTTTTGGGTTAATAAGGCGCAGGAGCGTTTAACTGTCGATTTTGCGCCGTCATATGTTTGGTGGTTAAAAAATTATGGCGGCGGAGAGATATTGGGTGAAGAAATATTCAGTGTGTATGAGATGGATTTTGATCAGGTTATCGGAGGTGATGTTGTTTATGTAAATGAACTAAATAGAAGAAATAAAATCACTGACCCGACACAATTACTCATACAAGTAACTGACAGGGCGGAGTTTTTTTATTTTGATTTACACCATGCTGATAATAATGGGGAATATCCAGTATGTCGAATGTTTGCAGGAGAACATACTAAATATGCTGACGATTTTTTAGAATTTCTTACTAAACGAATACAAGATAAATACTAGAGTGCCACTCGGCTACAGCAAGCATCCCTTCGCTCCGCCCTTGTTGAAGTTGTCTCCAACAAGCCAAAGTTAATCGCTTAAGAAAGCATTTAGTCAGCAGCTAAAGCCGTGTGCATGCCGAAATTTATTGGTGACAACACCAACAAAGCGCAAGTTTTTGAATACTAACCGGCTTTTTCGAATACGGTTTTCCAGGAACCCCTCCTTGGCGCAAGTCTTGTGTTGTGGACATTGAGCGATGGCGGACTTGTGACTTTCTTAGTCTGAAAGTTTTGCCTCTATGAAGTGTCTCGTCCTAAAAAAGTTCCCCATATCACAAGTCAGCCACCCACATCCAAACGCACAAGACTTGCGCTAAAATTGGGCAATGCTATTAAGTTAAGGAATTCACAAGTTGCTCCATCGGAGCAAAACATTTGTAGACACTTGTAAATCAACATTTTTGCGTGCCGTAGGTACGCTTCATAAGTTCCGTACCTACGGCACGGAGCATTATTTTCTATTTTTTTCTACAAATGTTATACCCCTACGGGGTTGAATAGCTTAACTTAATAGCATTGAAAGGAACTAAAAAGTCTTCCGAACACCTATGGTGACAACACCAATAAAGCGCAAGTTTTTTGTATACTAACCGGCTTTTTCGAATACGGTCTTCCAGGAACGCCCGCTGTCGAATATGTTTGATTTTGCATTGGTCTGAACAGAAATAGACTTGCCGTCATTGCTCAACTTCCAAACCTCTGTTACGTTAACAAATACTTGTTTTTGATCAATCATCAGGTGTATAATGGAGTTAACAGTCATGGTTTGTCCATCGGCCGACAACTTTACGATAAACTTCTTTCCTCTTCCCCGGCCATGATTAATTTCGCTCGCTTTACCGTCGAAGGCCAGTTTCTCCTGGCTTGTAACAGGCGCTGCGCCAGCAAACGGGTTTGGCACTTCTATGGTCATAAAATCTGCCTGCGCTGTTATTTTCATTGTTTTAGATAGCATACGATCACCCTCGTCATATGTGCAAACAATATTTCCGCCCATACTTATCGACTCTTTGGATTTCCATTCGCCAGAAAAATCAGCGCGATGAGTGCCATTTTTTTGTTGAGCCTGTACGGGGAAATAAGTTACTCCAACCAGCATAATAGCCAGGCTGTACAAAACATTTCTTTTATTTTTCATATCCTGTTAAAATTGATTCAGCAAATCTACTTTGACATTTTTCGGTGCGACGAATTTGGATTGTAAATAAAAATGTAAACTTTGTAAATAATGGTAAATAGTAGGTGAGTTACCCATTGAAGGGGAGTCTTTAGCCCAAAGTCTTAAGTTCTAAGCCCCGCTGCCGCAAGCGTCCCCGGCTTGTGGCCCGCATGCTAAGTATACGCCCTGTTTCAACCTGCAAAGGGCGCATCGCAGTAAGTTGGGGCATCAAAAAAAGTAAACACCTCAGTAAAGTCAGGAAATAAAATGTTAAATTTGGTTATAAGAATAAAGAAAGGAGTTATTATGCCAACCATTAAGAAAGTGATTGACGAAAAAGGTTTTTATGGCGATGCTATTATTAGCGACAAGGTTAAAGACCGCAGCAATGATCCTTACTTTGTAAAAAAAGCTGAAGAAGCCAAAGAATTTTTACGCAAGCACCCCCTGCCAGATCATTTAAGAAAGAAATAAGCATCAATAAAAATGATAAAGAAACGAGGTTGGCTCAGAAAGGCCAACCTCGTTTTTTGTAAGCGCAAGTTTCACCTTATCATTTGATAGTCGGAGACTATCGGCATAATCGTCCGAAGTCAGAGACTTTGGACAGCGGAGGGCGCATCGTTGTAAGTTGGGTCATCAAAAAAAGTAAACACCTCAGTAAAGGCAGGAAATAAAGCATTAAATTTGATTATATAGAATAAGGAAAGGAATTATTATGCCTTCAGTTAAAAAAACAACAGTTACAGAAAAAGGACACGGTAAGCCCATTGTCAGCGACGATGTTAGGAGTCATGCCAATGATCCGTTTGTTTTGGATCAAGTTGCAAAAGCCAAAGAATTTTTGCACAAGCACCCCCTGCCAGATCATTTAAGAAAGAAATAAGCATCAATAAAATGATGAAGAAACGGATTGGCTCAAAAAAGGGTCAACCTCGTTGGTTTATTGGTTCACTGGTTCATTAGTAACTGTCGCCGGTGGTTTGTTACTGCAACCTGCTTACTCACTACTCACAACTCACAACTCACAACTGACTCACTCACTCACTCACTCACTCACCACCCCACCATCTGCCCTATCGCCCCAATGCTCATCCAGGTCATGGTGCCAACTACCAGCACCCCTAAAATGGTAAGCCATAAAGGTTGTTTATATGTTGCAATGATTTTTGACCGGTAGGCCGCAACCAGCATAACGCCCAGGGCAATGGGCAATATAAAACCGTTGATGGCCCCTACTACCAACAGTATTTTCACCGGTTTGCCTATCGCCAAAAAAATACAGCAGGATATCATGATGAAACAGATAATAATCTCGCGGTTCCATTTCAATATCAGCAGACTAAAACTCCTGATAAACGAAACCGAAGTATACGCCGAGCCCACTACCGAAGATATCCCGGCCGCCCAGATGATAACCCCGAAAAGTTTATAACCCACCTGCCCCGCAGCCAGTTGAAATATCGAGGCCGCCGGATTAGCCGGATCGAGCTTGCCGCCCGCGGTTATAACACCTAAAGCCGCTATAAATAACAACAAGCGCATAAGTGATGCCAGCCCAATAGCGCTTAAAGCCCCCCGGTTAACCACTGGCAAATTCTGCTGACCGGTGATCTTTGCATCCAATAAGCGGTGTGCCCCGGCAAAAGTAATATAGCCCCCCACTGTGCCGCCAACAATAGTCAGTACCGCGGTAAAGCTAAACTGCGTCGGGTTTACCGCCCGGATGGCCGCTTCGGCCAGCGGAGGGTTACTAATGTAAGCCACGTATAAAGCCAGCGCTATTTTGAGGCAACCCATGCATTTGGCAAACAAATCCATAGCCTTGCCCGATTCTTTATAAATAAATATGCCGATAGCTACGATGGCACTCATGATGGCCCCCTGCCCTACGCTTACACCAAACAGCACATTGAGACCCAACCCGGCCCCGGCAATATTGCCTATATTGAACGCCATACCACCCAAAAACACCAGCAACGAAATAAAGTAACCCAGGCCGGGCAAAAGCTGGTTGGCAATATCCTGCGCAGGTTTACCGGCCACAGTAATAATGCGCCAGATGTTTAGCTGGGCAATAGCATCCAGCACCACCGAAAGCAATATCACAAAACCGAAGCTGGCGCCCAGCTGCGCGGTAAATACAGCCGTTTGCGTCAAAAATCCCGGCCCAATAGCCGACGATGCCATCAGGAAGGCAGCACCCATTAAAACACTCCAGTTGCGCTGTTTTTTCATTTAACGCGCCGGGGCTTTAATACTTATGCCTTCGGCTTTCAGTTTCTCGTTTATCTTTTTGGCAAATTCAACGGCATGCGCGCCATCGCCGTGAAGGCATAGCGTTTCGGCTTTAAGGCTGATGGTTTTATTATTGGCCGATATCACTTGCTGTTGTTTTACCATCATCAGCACCTGGCTAATAGATTGCTGTTCGTCGGTAATCAGCGCGTTGCTCTGGGTACGCGGGGTAAGCGAACCGTCGTCCTGGTAAGTACGGTCGGCAAATACTTCGGATGCAGTAGCCAGGCCCAGTTTTTTGGCCCAGGTAATCATTTCGCTGTTGGCCAGCCCGTACAATATCAATGAGGGATCAAAATCGTGCACGGCTTCGGCAATGGCTTTGGCCAGGCTAACATCTTTAGCGGCCATATTATACAATGCCCCATGTGCCTTTACATGGTGAAGTTTCCCGTAGGCTGCTTTCACAAAGCCAGATAAGGCACCTACCTGGTACAAGGTCATCTGGTAGGCCTCATTTGCCGAGATCTTCATTTCGCGCCGGCCAAAACCCTGCAAATCGGGTAAGCCGGGGTGCGCGCCAATGGCCACGCCCTTCTTTACCGCCATGCCCACGGTATGCTGCATTACCTCCGGGTCGCCCGCGTGAAAGCCGCAGGCTATGTTGGCCGATGTAATGTAGTCCATCAGGGTTTCGTCGTTGGGCATGGGGTAGTTGCCAAATGCTTCGCCCATATCGCAGTTCAGGTCAATGCTTTGCATGGTAGTATTTTATAAAAATTTGTTTTGCACAGCAATGGTTAGCTGGTGCAATTGTTGTTCACGTTCAATATACAGCATTTCTGCTTCACGCCGGGTGATATCTTTAAAATAAATGGCGTCGCCGGGTTTAAGCTGGGCACATAAAGGCATATCCACCGTGGCCACCTGGGCTATTCGCGGATATCCTCCGGTAGTCTGGCAATCGGCCATTAAAAGCACCATGCTGCCGTTACCGGTAACCTGTATGGTGCCGGGCGTTACGGCTGTACTTAACAATTCCTGGTGTTTCAAACGCTCCATCACCGCGCCCTCTAAATGGTAGCCCATCCGGTTACTTTGCCGGCCGATGACGTAAGGTGCCGACAAAAAATTGGCGATGCTGCGGCCATTAAACCAGCCAAATTCGTTCCCCGGCACCACCCTTATTGTTTTAGCATCGGCCGGTAAATGCGCTTGCCGGGGAATGCTCCATGGAAGGTAAAAAACCTGGTTTTTTTTTACACTTTTTTGTATTTCTTTGAAATTTTCTACTATTATTTGCGCATTACCCGTTAATTTTTGCTCATTTTTAAGCACATCTCCTCGTTTTAACGCCCGCCCTTCCAATCCGCCAAACCCGGCGACCAGGCAGGTGCTTTTGCTTCCCAAAATTTCGGGCACATCCCAGCCCCCGGCAATGGCCAGGTAGGTGCGGCTCCCCGATGGGTTATTTATTAATTTTATGCTTACCCCCGATGGGATAAAAAGAGGCCGCTCCGGTGGTAATATTTGTTGGCCCAATTGAAATATAGCCCCCTCTCCAACATAGGCAATCAGCAGGTCGGTTTCGGCAACAAATTCCGCATCAGCATAAGTAAATTCAATTACGGCGGCATTGTCCTGGTTGCCCACAGCTTTATTGGCTATGCGCGCCGATAATGTATCCATAGCTCCCGACACCGGCACCGCCTGCGAAAGATATTGGTAACGCCCCAAATCCTGTATGGTGCTCATTAAGCCGGGTTTTAATATTTTGATTTGCATATTACCCGGCTAATAATTTATTAAACTCCTGTATATCAATAGCTTTAAAAACAACCATATCACCGGCCTTTAGTAACGATGGCTGCACACGGTCACGGTCGAACATTTTCAAGGGTGTTTGCCCAATGATTTGCCAGCCGCCTGGTGTATCCAATGGGTATACGCCTGTTTGCTGCCCGGCCATGCCCACAGCCCCGGCCGGTACCAACTTTCGTGGCGTTGCTTTACGTGGCGTTGCCAATCGTTCATCCATCCCGCCTAAATAGGCAAAACCGGGAACAAAGCCTATCATGTAAACTTTATAAGTGGCCGCACTGTGCAACTTAATTACCTCGGCTATGCTGATCTGGTGTAAATCGGCAACCTCGGCTAAATCGGGACCAAAAGTGCCGCCATAACATACCGGGATGGTAACTGTGTCCCCTTTAACCGAATTAGTCGTTTTCATTTGAAGATTTAAATCACCCAGGTAGCCCGATACTTTGGCCAAGCAGCCTGAGCCCGGTAAATCAGATTTGCTCACAACAAGGGGATCATAAAAAACAGTCAAAGTGGAATAGGCCGGCACCGTTGTATTAAAACCCGGAAATGGCCGCTGATGAAGCAACAGGTTTAAGCTATTGACCGCGTTTAGTAAGTTTTCGGCAATTTGTTGCCCAAACTCAACGGTAACCGCTGTTTCGCTTAAATAATAAATTTTGAACGCTCTGTTGGGCATCGCTATGTTTAGCTGTAAAACAACTGAATTTTATTTGATAAATCTCGGTAATACAGGTTACAGTTGCAATGATACGCTGCGATTCCATAAATTTTATGCCCGTAATAGTATCAGTTTGTTTAATAATAAGCGGGGCAAAATTATTTTATAAATATGGCGAATAAGTGCCTGGTAAATTAACGGATATTCTTTAGCCCGAAATCTTAAGTTCTAAGTCAAAAGAGAAAAAACTTTAGACTTACGACTTAGTACTGTTGACTTAATACTCGATTATAAAAAAGATCTAAAAAGCGATTTGAAATTACCTTCTTTTATTAATTCTGTTTACCTTTATTGAACCATACACCACCAATTGTAAAACCTTACCTGCATCTATATGAAAATTACAAATCACTGGTTAGAAGCCGACTCTGCTGATGAAAAAATAAAAATTTCTAAATCAGGAAATGCCCGGGACCCTATTGATCCCGATTACCTGGTAATTCATTATACCGCCACCGATACCGCTCAGTCGGCAATAAACTGGTTTATGGATACCCACTCGAACCCCGACAGGATTGCGGCACATATTGTATTGAACATCGATGGCACAATTACGCAGCTGGTCCCTTTTAACCACAGGGCAAATCACGCGGGTACCAGCACCTGGGATGGGGTAGATAGTTTTAACTATCATGCCATCGGCATCGAAATTGTAAACCCTGGCTTTGCCGAAAAGCTGGCAGATAATACTTTTAAACGCGTAACAGACGACGGCGTAAAAATTTACCCCGCAACCGACGGCGATAAGTTTATGAAAATTGATCATAAGCATAAGTTTTGGACGGGCAAAAGCAACCATTACTGGCGCATTTTTCCGGATGCCCAGTTGCAGGCGCTATACAAGCTTTGTAAAGTATTATTTGATACCTATCATTTGATAACAGCGGTTGGCCATGACGATATTTCCCCGGCGCGCAAGCCAGATCCCGGACCAGCATTCCCCTGGGATACGTTTAAAACAAATGTATACGGCCAGTCAAACAACACCGGCAGAATTTATGTGGTAAATACCGATGGCACTAATTTTAGAAACTCATTTTCTACCAATGCCCCTGTCCTTAAAAAATTAACAAAAGGTTATGAGGTGGGCTTGATAGAAACAAACGGACAATGGAGTAAAGTATACCTGGTAAACAGCCAGGCCGAGGTACTACAAAAGGTGGATGGCAAATCAAGAAGCATTAAAACCATCGGGTGGATATTTAGTTCGTTGTTATCTTTAAAGGCTGGTCAGTAAGTATTTAATCCTTGAAAGTCAAAAACCTGGCTTTAAATGAGTTGCCTGTTGTTTTAATTTTTTGCACTCAATTTGGGTGTTGCCTGCGGCCGGGCTATCCGCTCATACTGCACAGGCCTTAACCACGTTGGCCGGTATCCGCTACTATCCCTAACACTTTGTCTGAATCAGGATTAGCAGGATTTAAGAATTAACAGAATTTTTTTATAAAAAAACGTACCGGCCTGAGGCTGATGTTATCCAGGCCAAAAACCCTGCCGCGTTTTAGTTAATGTATCTAATGCCTTGAGTAATGTGGGGATTCGGTATGTGCCTGCCATTGAACTTATTTTTTCAATTGCTGTGGCGCCATCTACCCCAACAGAAGTGATAAACAACGGGTTAATGCTATTTCCTCTTATCAATGCCGTCTTTAATTTATTTAAGGTCTTAAAATTGGATTTTGCAACACCAATTACCGGAACCTTTTGATGTAACGCGCTGTACAAGTGCCAACCTAAACCAGGCTTCATTTCGTCATCTACATAAACATAACCGTCGATAACTATAGCTTCAATACGCGTTAGGTCAATTTTACCAAGTAAACTCAATATACAAGGCAATTCACGTCTAAAAAATTCGCCGGGAACATACTCTTCTATACCTTCAAGTACTTCTGAATATATTTCTAAAGGACTAACCGCCGTCCAATCGTCAAACTTAAGGCAAACGGTTTTTGCCTTATTTTCGTAATAGTAGGTATCAAAAGCTAATATCAAAATTACTTTATTATAATTTTGCAGGGACTCTTTTCAAGCCAGTATGTTATTTCTGTACTTCCGCTTTCCTTTTTTAAGGCAAGACGCTTAAGATAATGTGCGCGCGCGCTCGTTTCCTTTGTTGGATGTTCCATCAAACGATCAATAAAATAGTTTCCCCTTATACTATCCTCGCTATAAACGGCAGCAACCCAGCCAAAAAATAAAAGAATTCTACCAGGCTTATAATACTCATTATGAGAAAAGTCCGGGTAAAAATCAGTAAAAAGCGCTTCATAAAATTGACTAAAAACACTATCATAATAATAAAACCGATCATGATAAGTAACGTTAAATTCAGGATTAAACTCTGGTTGTTTAAGTTGTTCCCGTTTGAGGGCTAACTCACCTGTTGGCGAAAAAAACAGCTCTGTATTATCCGCCAAACGCTCATGCATCTGCTGCCCATTTTTATAAAACCATTCATTGTTTTTCCTGGCTAATAAGCCATCTTTATCCCAAAGGAAAGAGTCTTTACCATCCCAATGTTCTTTAAGCTGACCATCAGGATACCAATCTTTCCCGGATACAGCATAATCCCAATCTCTTGAAATCTGCCCATCAGAGTCCCAGTACTTTTCAGATAAACATTTGCCATCTTGATAAAAACCGTCGTAGAAGAGTTGACCATTTTTATTATATTCCAGGTAACGGCCATGTACATTTCCGTTTTTAAATTCTACAATCTCCTTAGTCTCACCTACATTATCCAACTTATCATTTTCGATAATAACTGTCCCGGTGAAAAGTTCACCTTTATATTTCATATAGGTAAAAAAATCATAAAGATTCTCTTCAAAATCGGTCTCGTTAAAGATAATCGGTTCGCTCATGAGGTGTTAACCTATTTAATTGATGGAATTTATTTAACACTTAAGTTAGCATCACCTGTAAAAATACGTAAATATCCGCTTTCCGTGTCCTCACAGACCGCTATTCCGAATATTATCGATTGAACCCTGCAATCCAATTGTCGGGAAGATGCCTGTGAGGACACAGGCATCGGGAAAGAATTAACAGAATGCTTTTTTGCGCCCAGAGTTTCTTTGGAAAAATTTATCTTAGCTAAACTTAAAAAAATGACAGATAACATATTGGCATATCAATTTGATTGGCCCCCTGTTACCGTTGAAGGCTATAAAAAAGACCAGAATAAAGTTGTTATGGTTTTTAACCTTGATGTCACTACACCGGCCAAAGTTCAGCATATGATTCAATACGTTGTGGGGCGTACTGTATGGTGTTCATTAAATTCGCCCACAAAGGTTAATATTTTATTGTCATTTGATTTCAGAGGCCAGGGTATTACTGTTACCAAAACCCAAACCTTTGAAAGCGAATTGTTACGATTGTTGGATAATGTCAATATAAACAACCAGGTATCAATCGATTTTTTAATTTAATATGGCCATAATAAATATATTAGCTAAAAGCAAAAAGACCGATTGGGGCAAAATAGCAAAAGATGTCATCGGCATGGGTCTTGGCATTATTGAATTTTTCCCTATTCCGGGTGAATTAGGTTTTGACGATGATGCACTGGCAATTAATGTTCATCGCGGATTTTCGGATAAGAAATTAGTGCTGGACGAACTGAATTTATTAGTCCGATACTTAACGATGCATGATTTTAAAATCATAGAATTATACGATGGCATAGAAATTACCAATAACAATATGGTGCAAACAATTGAGCCGTTATTGGCCTGACTAATTATTGAGGATGAAAAGGCCATTTAGACTTTTCCTGGTGTTGTTAGCCCTCACCGCCTGCAAAAACGGCAAAAGCCCAAACAGGCTCAAATACACCATTGCTAAAGACAGTAACCTGTACATCCAGATTTATCGCACCGGTTTGTTTGAAACGTCCACTACCGCCTACCTTACCGATTCGGCAAACTTCAGCCTGGAATTAGGCACTTACGACGATCAGACGGGCTATATTGATTGTAAGGTTAAAGGGGATACCGTATTGTCGGAAGAAAAAAAATACATTTTTGATAATAATGTAATGCAGGCAGATACGATGAAGGTTATCAGTACAAAAGTTTATAGTCTAAAAGGGCTTAAAAAGATGTATAATTTTGAATAGATGTGTCTCGCCGGCTACAAGGCCCTAATTTAAGCAGGAAACCTAATCAAGACTTGTAGATATCTTTTCTGTGGCCCAACGAAACTACTTCGATAACCAGGACATGGTCGAAAACCTCATAAATTATGCGGTAATCGCCAACTCTTATTCTATAACCGTCCCTGCCTTTTAGCTTCTTACAACCGATTGGGCGTGGTTCATCTGCCAGATGATATATTGCATCAATTATACGATCAGCAGTACTATCCTGTAATTTATCGAGTTGTTTTTGCGCTGGTTTTGAAATGGAAATCTGGTAAGCAGCCATTACTTTGCCCGGCGCTGTTTTACATACTCATCAAATGACATCGGGGGCTCGCTGCTCTTTTTGGCTTCATCAAATAGCTGCACGTCTTCAATATCTTCAAGTTCCTGCACAATGCGTTCGTACTCACTTAGGGGTATAATTACCGAAACTTTCTCACCATCTTCATTGGTAATATATTGGGGTTTTACTAAAGTAAGCATAGCTTTTATTGTTGTTTTTATTAAGTAAATTTAACAATAAATATTGCCGCGTCAAATAATTTACTGAAACCTGTTATGCAAAAGGGCAGCCTTCAGCCAAACCCATCCTTAGCCCCAATGCTGCAACACGCTCCATTAACTCCGGGGGAACCTTAAGTAAGGTTTGAGTTTTCAGTCTTATTAGGTAGATACCATGCAAACAACAGCAACCAAAATTTACAGCTTAAAGGCGCTAAAAAAGTTGCATAGCTTTGAATGAGAAAATTTAAGAGGTTTTATCAACTATGTTTTTTATTGCGGCATCCAACTCATTGGCACTCTTTAAAAGCATAGCGTTTATCTCTTGAATACCCTCGTCGGCGGTCATAGTCATAAGCATATTTACCAAACCTATTAAATTGGCCAGCGGCTTCCGCACAACGTGCGATTGCAGGAACCCTATCTGGTACAACTGATCGGTTTTATTTTCAATTTCCGTTTTGGCAAATCCTAATTCAGTACGGGTGTCAACAAATTCTGTTATATTATATCCAATACAAAATATCCCTTCGGGGTTGTTATTATTATCAAATAACGCTTTAAACTCCCATTGTGTAAAAACATAACCTCCTTTACCATCGTGCTTGCGTAGTGTAGCAGGCAACAATAATTCCGGGTTTTCAAAACATCTCCCGCCAACTTCGCGGCAAATGTTAATATCATCTGGGTGCAGGGTTACATGAAAAAGCTTTCCTAATAATGAATCTTCTAAGCGGCCAAAGTTTTTGTCGTAGTTAGGGCTAACATAAGTGTACTTATTATCCATACCAATGGCAATGGCATAATAATACGAAGAGCTTTCTAAAAGCTTAATTGTTTCCCTAAAATGCAACATAGGGCAATGTATAACAATTAACGTGGCTTAGCTTAAAATAATAGGCTATTCAGGAATAAATATGGGAATGCATTTGCCCTTGTTCGTAATATCAGCCATAGTTATCAGCATTTTACCATTTTGATGTATTGTTATTGTTAAATACGTGCCGGCATACGATTTACCATTCACAGGTAAGCGCTTCATTTTCAAACTATAATTTGGGTTATTAATTCGCATCCATTGTTACATTCTGCTCTTTATCTTTTCAATAAATTTAAGTACGTTTGGGGAAATGTGAATTTTTAATTTTTTTACGACTGATCTTACTAATTAAACATGAAGTTATTTATTAAAAAACCTATTGCGCAATTGATGGCTGCTTCGGCAGAAACGGAGAAAACGCTTAAAAGAACTTTAGGCGTTGGATCGCTTATAGCACTGGGTATTGGCGCAATTATAGGTGCCGGTATCTTTGTACGAACGGCAGCGGCAGCAGGCGAACATGCCGGTCCGGCTGTTACCATTTCATTTCTGATAGCGGCAGCGGGTTGCGCATTGGCCGGTTTATGCTACGCAGAATTTGCCAGTATGATCCCTATTGCAGGATCAGCTTACACTTACTCTTACGCTACCATGGGCGAATTCATCGCCTGGATCATCGGCTGGGATTTGGTGCTTGAATACGCTTTGGGCGCGGCTACGGTTTCAATAGGCTGGTCGCAGTATTTTAACGAGTTTTTGCACACATTTTTTAATGTACATATTCCCTACGCGTGGTCCCATTCGTTTATGGAAACCTCAAATACCACCGCCGGCATGTACGTTAGCGAGTTGGGCACAAGAGGTATTGTAAATTTGCCTGCCATCCTCATCCTTTTCCTGCTTACCCTGTTATTAATTCGTGGTACAGCCGAATCGGCAATGGTAAATAACATCATCGTTGTAGTTAAAGTAGCTATTGTATTAATGATTATTGGCCTGGGCTGGCATTTTATTAATCCCGCCTTCCATACGCCTTATACTATACCGGCTGATGCCGGTACTGTAAAAGTTAGTGCTGGTGTAGTTAATTACGCCGATACTTTTAACCATGGCTGGCTTGGCGTGTTGCGCGGGGCAAGTGTGGTATTTTTTGCTTTTATTGGTTTTGATGCCGTATCAACCGCCGCGCAGGAAGCTAAAAACCCGCAGCGCGATATGCCAAAAGGTATCCTGATATCATTGGTTATCTGTACAGCGCTTTATATCCTATTCTCGCACGTATTAACCGGGCTGGTATCTTATAAAGACTTCCTGATCCAGGGTAAAGAAGCATCTGTGAGCTACGCTATTAAAACCGCTATGCCTGGCTATGGATGGTTAGCATCATTTGTTACCGTATCTATCCTGGCTGGTTTTTCTTCGGTTATCCTGGTGATGCTGATGGGCCAAACCCGCGTATTTTATACCATGAGTACCGATGGTTTAATCCCTAAAGTATTTTCAAAACTACACCCAAAATACCGTACCCCTTACAAATCGCAATGGTTGTTCTTCATTTTCGTGTCGTTGTTTGCCGGTTTTATTCCGGATAAATATGTTGGTGATATGGTGAGCATTGGTACCTTGTTTGCGTTTGTGCTGGTATGTTTGGGCATATTCATTTTAAGAAGGACCGATCCAACTATCGTTCGTCCGTTTAAAACGCCATGGTATATGGTGGTTTGTCCGCTGGGCGCAATCATTTGCTTGTGTATGATAGCCAGCGAAGGCTGGGAAAACTGGGCAAGGCTTATTGTTTGGTTGCTGATAGGCTTTGTTGTGTATTTTGGCTACAGCATCAAACGTTCGCATGTAAGGCATGGCAAAGTTGAGGCCGCCGTTGATCCTATCAATCCTAAATTTATTGAGTAACTGATAACAATATCAATACAAACAAAAAAGGTTCTGCAATGTCAGAACCTTTTTTGTTACCTTATCTTTTTATACTTAAAGGTATAGCCAATTATGGATAAGGATAAAAACCTTTGGGTATTGGTTTTAGTTTGCGTTATCAACTCGCTTGGCTTTGGCATTATTGTGCCGGTGTTATATTCCTACGGCAAGCAATACGGAGTTACGGGCCAAACGCTGGGCATACTCACGGCTTCGTTTTCGGTAGCTCAGTTTTTTGCTACGCCTGTTTTAGGTTCCTTGTCTGATAAATATGGGCGCAAGCCTTTGCTAATCATCAGCCTGGCCGGCACCTGCCTGTCCTTTCTGCTGTTTGCCTGGGCTGGCAACATTTTCATGCTATTTTCGGCCCGCATCCTGGATGGGTTAACCGGCGGCAACGTATCAGTAGCGCAGGCCATGGTATCTGATACGGCCACACCCAAAAACAGGGCGAAAAAGTTTGGCATCATTGGCTCGGCATTTGGTTTTGGTTTTGTGATAGGGCCTGCAATAGGCGGCTTGCTCAATAAATTCGGGCCGCAGGTACCTTTCTTTTTTGCGGCGGGCATCGCGTTTGTAGGTACCCTTTGCACTATTTTATTCCTGAAGGAAACCAATCCTGCCGAAACACAAAACAAAACTATTAGAGCCAATTTTAAACTTTCGGCATTAATTACCACCCTTAAGCGGCCTGTTATCGGCACAGCCGTATTCACGGGCTTTATGCTTACCATGGCACAGTTCACTATGATTATTGGTTTTCAAACCTTTAGTGTTGATGTATTGAAGATAACCCCCACCCAGATAGGTATTTTATACGCGGGCTTTGGCATCAGCGGGATAGTGATGCAACTATCGGTGCCACTGCTCACCAAATTGATCCCGTCAAAATCCGCAATCCTGGTGCTGTCAACCATGTTATGTATGGCGGCCATGTTTATCACCGGCCTTACTAATGAGTTCCTTACGTTTGTTATCGGGATATGCGCCTATGGCCTGTTTAACGGGTTACGCAACCCCATGATCAACGCTATTATTGCCGATCATATAAACCATAACGAACAGGGAAAAATCCTGGGCATTAACCAATCTTATGCCTCCATAGGGCAAACATTAGGGCCGGTTACCGCCGGTTTCGCTGCATTAATATCGGTACATAGTATTTTCTTTTTATCATCTTGCTATATTTTATTCGCATTTTTGCTCAGTTTCCGGTTAAAGTCAAAAGCATAAATTCCTAAAGCCATGCACCCATTAGTTTTCAGAGAGATATTATCCGTTACCATGATCCTGTTTGCCATTATCGATATCCTGGGCGCCATACCGGTAATTATCCAGGTACGCCAGCGCGTAGGCCACATCGAATCGGAAAAAGCAAGCATCGCCGTGCTGGTTTTAATGGTTGTTTTTTTGTTTGTAGGTGATGAGCTACTGGCCATTATCGGGTTGGATATTTCCTCCTTCGCGATAGCAGGCTCTCTCGTGATTTTTATCATCGCCATGGAAATGGTATTAGGCGTCGACTTTTTTAAGGAAGAGGTGCCCCTTTCCGCATCCATAGTGCCTATAGCCTTCCCGCTGATAGCCGGCGCAGGAACAATGACTACGTTATTATCTTTAAAATCTCAGTATCAAACCCAAAACATTATTGTAGGCATTGTACTAAACACCATTGTAGTTTACCTGGTGCTTAAAAATGTAAAGTGGATAGAGAAGCTTTTGGGCCCGGTTGGGTTGAGTATATTGCGTAAATCGTTCGGGATAATTTTGCTGGCGATAGCTATCAAGTTGTTTAGGGCGAACACGCATCTTTAGCCCCCCAGCCCCCTGAAGGGGGAGTTTTTTGATTTGCTTAAACTTTACATTACTCATAAATGACATTTGATGCTAACAAAATCAACAAATTCTGGGATTGGTTTAAAACCATATCCGATGACCTTTTAGATCATGACAATAATCAAACGCTTATTTACCAGTTGGACGATCGGGTGAACCGTCTTGGTGCTGTTAGCTGGGAGATTGGCCCATGGGAAAATAACTCTCAATTTTTTGCGCTGTCTCCCAATTTAGATATCGACATGCTGACTTTCACCCAACAAGCAATTGCTTTGGCCCCGGCTTGCAAGGGGTGGCATTTTCTGCCCTCAAAACCACCTAAGGAATGGAATGGGATTTGGCAAATGAGAAACGAACGAGGTATGAATATAACAATTGATACCAGCGCCTGGCAATATATTTTGTATCACTTTGACGATGGAACCTTTGCTATCGACATTAAGATAACCGAACTTGATGGCAACCGTGAAATTCAACAAAATGCCGTTAGTATTGCTTTAACCGGCTACCTGGGCGAGGAGAATTTTATGTGGTTAATTAGTGATATTCAAATAGTTGATGATTTTGAAGAAGAAGTAAAAAGAAAAGCGACAGCCCTAAAACACATCAAAAATCATATTGAAAGTTTACCATGAGCGAGGAATTAAAAAAGAAAGCCTATCTATTAGCATCAAGACTCATTAACCAGGGCTATGACTATGAAGTAATTCGTGCGCGGATGGATAAAGAGGGCATACCTGAGGAAATGATTAAACAGGTAATCAAAAATCTGACAGTACAACAAATAGTCGAAGTAACTAAAGAGAACAAGCCCTTTTTTAACATTGCCTTAATAAAAATAGGAATTGGAATTTTGCTTGCTATTATATCTGCCATTTTGATACCAGGGCAGATTTATTTACCCATTGGGTTGATAGGTACTGGTATTGCCGCTGCTTTTTTATTTAAATCCAAATAGCCAAATTTCTCAACTCCCGCGAGGTTAGCGAAGCGTAACTCGCGGGTAAACCGGGGTAAGCTTATAGCTTACGCAGTTCAGCTAAAAGCTGAAACCAGCTTTTGTCACGAGTTTTAACCTCGCGACAGTTGGAATGCCACCAGGTTAAGGATGGTCTGGCATTTTCAAATTTTCAAATCCTCAAATTTTCAAATTGCTAAAAGCCTCGCCACAAACATCGTATCCGCTTTATGCTCATACCCCTTCAGCACCTTGCTTTCCTCCAGTTTCAATCCTAATTCTTTTACCAGGAAATCAACAACATCCTCATTCTCTCCCTTAAAGGCCGAGCAGGTGATGTAAATGAGCGGTTTGCCGGGCTTTAGGTATTTAACCACGTTTTGGGCAATGCCTTTTTGCAGGCGCTGAAAAAACTCAATTTTGGCAGGCATAAACTGGGCTATCATCTCGGGTGTGCGGCCCCAGGTGCCCGATCCGCTGCAGGGGGCATCAAGGATAATTCCGTCAAACTCGTAATTGTGCAGGGTTTGATCGATGTTGGTAGTAAGATCGAGTACCTTTTTTTGGTACTTGGTTAGTCCAGCTAACTGGAAGCGTTCATCCAGGTTGGCTAATACCGATTCGCGGATATCTGATACCACCAGTTTAATGTTGGGCTCGTCCTCGTGCAACAATAGTGATTTACCGCCCGACGCCGCGCAGGCATCCCACCAGCTATCCCAGCGTTGTGGCCTGAAAAAATCGCCGGTTTGCTGCGAGGAAAGGTCCTGCACCTCGAACCAGTTTTGTTTTGCGAAGATAGTTTCGAGCCTTGTGCCGTTAGGCAAAGCGTAACAGCCGTTGCTTTCATCTTTAAACACAACCCCGGCCTTGTTCAGTTCGGCTTTAACCAGGTGGTCGTAGCCATTACGTACGCGGATAAACAAATCCGGCTGGCAAAAAAATGATTTCAGGAATGCGTCCTTGTCAATGCCTGCCGAGATCTGCGATGTCCAGGGAAATACATCTTCCAGCTTAAATGCGGGGTAGGCGCTTTTTACCAGCGTAAGCTTATCATCAATAGTAAAATTGACGCAAGCCGCCCAGTCGGGCTTAAAGTGCAGTAAAAACGAATTGCTTTGGGTATTGCATAAAAATTCGGCAACTATCAGACGTTCATCGGTCGCCAGGTTGGGCAAAGCCTGCCCCAGGCGGAAGTAACTATATACCAAACGACTGGCTACCCGCCTGTCGGTAGATCCCATTTGCTTGTTTTGCCTGTAAAAACCGGGTAAAAATTTACTTAAGGGCGTATCAACCGGGTACTCCCCTATAATTCGCTGAAACGTTTTAAGCTGGTTTATAGCCTTCATTCTACCTGTTTAAGCTCAAAGTTAGCATACATTAACACATTTACGTGGGTATTTACCCAACCCAGCCCATTTTTTTTAATAAAGTGGAAATGGTTGTGCAGGCCGGTGAAATCTGCTTTATCCAATGCTGCAAAATTATTATCAATTAGTTGTTGGCCAAAGTACATTCCCTCGTCAAAACCTTTAATGGCAAAGTCGGTGGGCTCCACATGGTAAGCGCGGTGATAAACCCTCACAAACTCCATACTGGCATCCGATTTATAATCAACCTGGTCGCCGGATGTAATATGGGTTTTAAGGCGTTGCAAAATATCTATCTTTAAAAAACCGAACTTTTCCCAACTGGGGTGACCAAACAGCATTACCGGATAATGCCTGTTTAAAGTATCCAGCGATTTTAATGTAACCGATAAAAATGCCTGGTCGGTAGCGGCTACCACAAATATGTTTTGTTCTTTTTTTGACAGCTGCGGTATCAGCCCGCCCAATTGGCCTTTTGAGATGGTAACGATGATAACCTTAACCCTTTTGTTGCTCAGGCTATCCGTGGCATTTTTAAAGCCGCGCACATAATCCTGCTCCTGGCTAAAGCCCGACCGCAGGACAAAGATCTTTTTAGGCTTTAATTTATCGTTAATGTACTGCGCCGCGCCCCATCCATGATACTCTAACGGGGGCATTACTGTAATTAAATTATTGCTGTTGATGGTGGCCGGAGATGCAGGCGAAAGCGGTGAAACAACCGGCGATTTAGTATTAAGCACCGCGGTAAAAACTTTCATCCCGTCAGGAAAAACCGGGCCCACAATCAGGTCGCTGTTTTTGATGAGGGGATTAAAGCCGAGGCTATGCGCCTGCGCGGCCTCGTCTTTTGAATCGTACAGGCGGAGTTTAAAATTGGCGCCGCTGCTTGTAAGCGAGTCCAGGGCCAATTTAAAACCCTGGTAATACTCTACGCTCATGTTGGCCTTGGTTAAGCCCGGCGAAGTATACCTGGCGCCGGGTTTAAGATGATCTAAACCCAACGGCAATACCATAGCTATGTTTAAGGGCTTGGTACTTACAGGCTTTACGGGTGGCTTTTCGGCAACCTTTGGCTTTTCGGCTTCTGTGTCAGTTGGTTTTTTAACGGGCGCTACCTGCCGCACCTTCGGCGAACATGCAGCCAGTACCAGCGCCGTTATAAAAAACAGTAACCATTTATTCCCACTCAATTGTAGCAGGTGGTTTCGAACTGATGTCATATACTACCCGGTTAATTCCTTTTACGTTGTTAATGATCTCGTTACTGATCTTGGCCAGCAAATCGTACGGTAAATGGCACCAATCGGCGGTCATTCCATCCAGCGATTCAACAGCGCGCAGGCATATTACGTTCTCGTAAGTACGCTCATCGCCCATCACCCCTACCGACTGAACCGGCAAAAATATAGCGCCCGCCTGCCAAACTTTATCGTAAACACCGTACGACCGTAAATTGTTGATATAAATCGCATCGGCCTCCTGTAAAATCGCAACTTTTTGCGGCGTTACATCACCCAAGATCCTGATAGCCAGTCCCGGGCCCGGAAAAGGGTGCCTGCCTAAAATATTAGGATCGATACCCAATGCCTTGCCAACACGCCTTACCTCGTCTTTAAACAGCGTATTTAAAGGTTCAACCACCTTTAGTTTCATAAAATCGGGCAGTCCGCCAACGTTATGGTGCGATTTGATGGTAGCCGAAGGCCCTTTAACCGAAACCGACTCAATAATATCCGGATAAATAGTACCCTGGCCAAGCCATTTTACATCTTTAACCTCGTGTGCGGCATCATCAAATACCTCAATAAACACCCGGCCAATAGCCTTCCGTTTCTTTTCAGGATCGCTTAAGCCGGCCAGTGCATCGTAAAAGCGTTGCTTGGCGTCAATACCTTTTATATTTAAGCCCATGTGCTTGTACGAATCGAGCACCTGCTCATACTCGTCCTTACGCAACAGGCCATTATCAACAAATATGCAATGCAGATTGGTACCTATGGCATGGTGCAGCAACACCGCTGCAACCGATGAATCAACACCTCCCGATAACCCTAACACTACCTTATCATCACCTAACTTCTCTTTTAAAGCGGCAATGGTAGTTTCAATAAACGAATCTGGTGTCCAGTCCTGGTGGCAGCCGCAGATATCAACCAAAAAGTTTTCCAGCAGCTGCTTGCCGTCAATGCTATGGGTTACTTCGGGGTGAAACTGAATGCCATAAGTTTGGGTGCCGGTTACCTGGTAAGCCGCAATTTTAACAGTATCGGTACTGGCAATAATCTCGAAGTTATCGCCAATGCTTGATATGGTATCAGCATGCGACATCCAAACCTGCGAGCTTTCGGGTATATTTTTAAACAGCGGATTTTCCCTGTTAATGTATTCAAGGTTTGCACGGCCATACTCCCGGGTGCTTGATGGCAATACCTCGCCGCCATGGAAATGTGCCACATACTGAGCCCCGTAACAAACCCCTAAAATAGGGCGTGTAGTGTGAAACTGCTCGAAATCAAAATGAGGAGCATCCTCCTGCCTTACAGAATAAGGACTACCGGAAAGGATAATACCTTTTACAGTGCTGTCAATTTCGGGATAATGATTAAAGGGGTGGATCTCACAGTAAATATTGAGCTCCCTGACACGGCGCGCTATAAGTTGGGTGAATTGCGAGCCAAAGTCAAGAATGAGGATTTTTTCTTGCATGGGCAAAGATAGGATTTTGATATGAGATGTGAGATATGAGATTTGAGATTTTTGATTTGGGATGTTTTTGATTTGGGATATCGGATTTGGGATTTTGGATTTTTTCAGGGCATTTTTCTAAACCGTGTGTTTGTCTGAACCCGAATTTATCAAATTAAAGAATTAACAGAATTTCAATTCAAAGAATTCTAATAATTCGACAAATTCCGGTTCAGACAAAATCATTTTCAAATCTTCAAATAATCCTCTCAAAATCTTGATACTTGATACTTACTACTTGATACTATTTTCATAGTGTTGCCTGCGGCCCGGGCTTTACACTCATACTGCACAGGCCTTAGCCACATTGGCCGGTATCCGTTTCAATCCCTAACACATTTATCTGAATCAGAATTTTCAGAATTAAAGAATTGACAGAATTTTATCTTGAGGCAGCAAAAGAAAAGACTTAAGCCCATGGTTGGATTTTGAACATAAATTTAATCTTTATTCTTCAGCGTAAACTTTATCCCATAAAGTAATATCAATAAACTAATCAATATACCGATGGTGTATTCAAAATCTCTATCTGTTTCTAAAGGGATATTATGTCCGCTACCATGGTAAACCATCCACATAAAAAGACAAAAGCCTAATAAAATAATTAAAACTACCTGTATAATTTTGATTGTTAATTTCATATAGCTAACCGCTCTCCCCTTCCCTTTTAACCAACAACACCTCATCCCCGTCCAGTAACAAATATCCATACTCGTAGCAAAACATATAGGTTGATCCGGTCTTGGTTTGATAGATACTGGTGATGTGGTCAAAATCGAATCCTTTTGCTGCCAGTTTTTTGCGGGTGGTTTTTGTTTTGCCGGTTGGGTTTAGCTCTTCCAGTATGCGGCGGTTGCGGCGCAATATGTTGTTGATATTGCGCACCAGGTTATAGCTGCTGCTGTTTAGCTGGTTATTATAATTATTTCGGCATAGGTCGTTACAGAATTTTTTATCGGCCCGGCCGTGCAGGGGTTCGCCGCAATCCAAACAGTTTCTTTCCTGGTTCATGTGATAAAGTTAGGTAATTATTTATCCGTTTGCAAACGCTTACAAATGGATACTATCGACTGTAAACGGTTATTATCCGGTTAAATTTTCGGGGTAGCTGCACCTTTGTATCGTTATCAAAACAAACAGTAACATTAAAAAATAAAACGATGAACACATTAAGAAACAGTGTACGCCTTGTAGGCAACTTAGGTATGGACCCCGAAGTAAAAGTTTTTGACAGCAACAAAAAAATGGTGCGGGTATCCCTGGCCACCAACGAAAGTTATAAAAATGACAAAGGCGAAAAAATAACCGATACCACCTGGCATAACCTGGTATTTTGGAACACCGCTGCCAAACTTGCCGAAGACCTGCTAAAAAAAGGCGATGAAGTAGCCATTGAAGGCAAACTGGCCAACCGCAACTACGTGGATAAAGATGGTGTTAAACGCTATATATCTGAAATTGTGGTAAACGACTTTTTAAAAGTTGGCGCGAAAGGCTGAAGAGCAAAAGCCGCAAACCACCCCCAGGCGGCCGAAGTCCCCCAAGCTCCCGATGCCTGTATTGACGAAGAGAAAGCAAAGGAAGTAAAAAGGGTTTCGGGCCGCTGGTTTGTAGCACCTGTGAATAAAGACGATGAAAAGTGATCCGGTTTGATTTTAGCAGCGTTTACATACTCAATGTTGCCTAAGCGGGGAACCTGTGGTGTTTCCTGCTTAGGCCAATTATATCAGGTGTATCTATTACTACTGGCATTGCCGTACAGCAATTGCCGATTTTTCCCGGTGATTTCTACGCTAATAAATCACTTTTTGCAGAAATAGCTTTGTTGCTGTGTACAATCCTATAAAAAATTGCGGTGTATTTAGGCCATTAAATTTGCGTTTTAAACTTTTTTACCTCATATAATAGCTTATAGGTAACCCCTACGGGGCATAAAGGAATTTTAGATACACATTGTTTAGGGTAGCCTCTACGAGGCAAAAAGACGATGGGTGCCTATTTCTACAAACAGGTAGTGCCTAAGGCACATGCATATCATTTACGAGTAATTTATAGTTACATTAAATGCATTGTGGTAAGCGCCTGCTGGTAACAGAATAATTGATCTACAGGAAATTGTGAAAACCATGCCTCGTAGAGGCTACCTGTTTGTAGAAACAAAATGTTAAATGTTTTTATGCCCCGTAGGGGCTACCTCTCTTTTTAAGCGATTGCGGGTATTTAGGCCGGGCCCGTAGTGGCTTTGAATATTGAATAGTATATTTGAGTCCAATTATATCTACCCGTATGGATCCAGGAGAAGCATCTATGTTTGAAACTGTATTTAACCAGATTAGTTTCCCCATGACTATTATCAAGCCCAATATCCCGCGGTTTACTATAATAGCCATGAATGAGGTACGCATAAAAGCAACCCCAATACCGGCAGACAAAATGATTGGCAAGGACACCTTCGACGTTTTTAAACCCTGGGACAAAAACAGCGAAGAGCAACTGACCCTGCTAAAAAACGGGCTTATTGAAGCGGTAGAGCAAAAGAAACACGTTAAACTCCCCTTACTTTATTTCGAAATCCCTGTTCCCGGCGGGGCCCCGGTTCAGGGTTGGGCGCAAACTGAAATTACGCCGATTTTTGACAGTGAAGGCAACGTAGAATACCTGTTAAGCATGGCCAAAAATGTGACTGAGCAGGAGCTAAACAAACTGGCTTTAGCAGAAGCAAGGAAAAAAGAACTGGCGATGGCCGAAGAGCTTGCCCAAGCCAATAATGAGCTGCAAAACTTTAATGAAGAGTTGCGCGCCGTGAATGAAGAATTAGCTTGTACCAACGAAGAGCTTGCCGTTACAAACGAACAGCTATACACATCAAATGAACTGCTGGAACAATCGCGCGAAAGTTTGCAACTACTCAACACCGAACTGGAAGACCGTATTTTAAGGCGTACCAAAGCTTTAACCGATAGCGAAACCCGTTTCAGAACGATGTTTGAAACCATATCGCAAATGGCATGGACTGTTAATAACAACGCCGAAGCAACCTTTTTTAACAAAAGATGGTACGACTATACCGGCCTTGATTTTGAAGCCAGTAAAGGATATGGATGGAAAGAAGCGATGCATCCTGACGATGTGGAAGCAGCCCTTAACAAATTCAGGGATATGCAATTGGGCTTAAGTAATGGTGGCGGCATCGAGAACAGGATTAAAGGCAACGACGGCGAATTTCGCTGGCATTTAACCAGGATGGTGCCGGTTAAAAACGAAGAGGGCGAAACTGAGCTGTGGATTGGTACAGCCACCGAGATAAACCAGCTTAAGGAACTGCAACAACAAAAAGACGACTTTATAAGTATTGCCAGCCATGAACTTAAAACTCCGATGACCAGCCTTAAAGGTTCGTTACAATTATTGGAGCGGTTAACTAATACCCCTACTTCGCCCATGCTGCCTAAGCTGATAGCCCAATCGAGCAGGAGTATGCATAAAATTACAGCCCTTGTTGAAGATCTGTTGAACTTAAGCAGAATAAACCAGGATCGCCTGCAATTGACCAAATCGGCCTTTGTACTTTCAAAAATAGTAAGCGCCGGCAGCAGCGAAATACGGTTGGCAGAGGAATATAAAATAATAGTAACAGGCGATCTGGAACTGGAAGTATTTGCCGACGAGCACCAGATAGACCAGGTGCTGGTAAACTTTATAAACAACGCGGTAAAATATGCCCCGCGGTCAAAAGATATCCTTGTGTTAGTTGAAAAGATAAACAATATGGCCAGGGTTACGGTAACAGATAAAGGGCCCGGCATACATCCTGAAGAAGTAAAGCATATTTTTGAACGCTATTACCGGGTAGAAACTGCCGGCTTTCAAACAGGCGGGCTGGGCCTGGGGCTGTACATTAGCGCCGAAATTATTAAACAACATGAAGGGCAGATAGGCGTTTATAGCGAACCCGGGAAAGGGAGCAGTTTTTGGTTTACTATTCCGATAGGGATTTAATTCTCTATGAATTTTATATCCCTCCCTTTACCTCTTCCCCATACCTCTCAGTCTCGCCAACCCGCATATAAACGGTTTTTTCTACAATATTGTGGATCACTTCGTCCAGTTCGCGGGCGGAGGTATCAAGATGGGCAACTATTTCTTTATTTAAAGGATTTAACATATCATCCCTGTCGAATAAATTGACCAGGCCGAGGATGGTAGCCACCGGCCGCCTGAGTTCGTGTGAACTTATATTAGCAATGGAGTGCAGCCTGTTGTTCTGATCCAGGATATTTTCTTCGTTTCTTTTGCTTTCTATCAAAACCCGCAAAATATTTACAGTACGGCCAATCAATTGGAGTTCGCTATCATTAGGCTCGCGTACAGTGTTATAATAAATGCCAAACACCGCTAAAACTTTTGACCCTTTTGAACTGATAACCGGGGTAGACCAGCATGCTTTTAATCCAAACTGGTTAGCCAGGCCCGCATAATCGGCCCAAAGGGGATCATTTTCGATATCGCTTACAATAACCTGCGTGCGGTGAAAAACCGCCGTACCACACGAACCAACAGTTGGTCCCACCGAAAGATTTTCAATTGCATCACAATAATCTTTAGGTAGCTGTGGGGCAGCAAGGTTATGTAATTTATCCTGCTCATCATCAACCTCCAAAACCGAGCAGATCATTTCGGGAAAGATACCTTCAATTCCCATCAGTAATTCCTGGGTTGTTTGGGCAAGGCTGTACCTTGATGTGGTATTTAGCTCCAGCACCTTTTTTTCCAGCGTTAAAACCCATTGCTGGATCATTATTTCGGTAATATCCCTGATAAAAACAGCTAATTGATTACCGTATGGATATACATTTACACGCAACCACGAGTTAGAAAATGTATTTAAATATTGTACCTGTAATGATTGCCTGTTGGCTAATGACCGTTGTAATTCATCAATTACCCGGGGCGTTAAACCCAGGCTTTTGATGCTCATGAGGTTGGATAATCTTATCTGGCTTGCATCCAAATTGGTCATCGCCTGGAAAGCCGGATTGAAAGCTAAAACATTCCACGCGGCATCAAGTACAATAAACCCTTCGTTAAGGCTTTGTATAGTGTGCCGCACAATATCATCACTTGCAGCATCAGATTTGGCAGTGGCACCTACAACCGGGTTTCCCGTTGAATAAATAAGGTCATCGTCATTCAGCAGGATAGACCAGGTAACGCTGTAATAACAACCATCCTTAGCTTTAACCCGGCTTTGATACCCTATTAATTTTTTATCTGCAGCCAACCTGCCAACTGATTCTTCCTTGCGTTCCTTATCAGCCGGATGGCATATCTCGGCAATATTTATCCCAAGCAACTCGGTTTCGGTATACCCAAATAAGTGCCGGAAAGAGGGGTTGGTGTGCAATATTATACCGCTCATATCCATCACAAAAAATATATCTTTTGAATGGGTAAAAAAGGATATGAGTCTTGTATCCATAGCAGGCTATTATGGCATATTTTACTATCTCTAAGTTATAAAATATTTATAATAACCAAATATTAATTTAAGGTGTGCTTACCGCAACGGGCAAAACTTTACCGTTAAAAAAACGATGACCGGTAAGCGCGAAATCAGCCACATATTTCCCCATTTCAAAGGCTAAAACAGGCGATTGATACCCCGGAAAAGCTTTCTCCAACATCTCGGTTTGTGCCGACCCTAACGCCAGGCAATTCACTTTAATATCCTGATCGGTCAGTTCCTGGGCCAAACATTCGGTTAAGGTGTGCAAGGCCGATTTACTTGCCGAATAAGCCGCCAATCCAGGAAACTTAGCGCTGCCCTGGTAGCCGCCCATACTGCCAATATTTACAATATGGCCGCCACCCGGCACCAATGGCAATAAAGCCTGGATAATACGCACATGCCCTATAAAGTTACTTTGCAACATTTCTACGAAATCGGTCTCCTGCAGTTCTGCAAAGGGCTTATTAATAAGTACGCCAGCGTTGTTAATTAAAATATCAACCCGGTTATCAAAGTTGGCTTCAATAAACTGAAGCAGACCTCCGTAATCATCATGTACAATATCAAACGTAAGAGCGTATAACTGGCAATCGGGGTTAAGGCCATGAGCAATTTCCAGCAAACGCTCCAACTTATCCTGTGAACGCGCCAGGGCAATTACTTTATGTTTACCGGATAGTATCAATTCAATTACAGCTTCAAATCCTACGCCGCTGCTGGCGCCTGTTATAATGATGTTCATATAGCCCCCTAACCCCCTGAAGGGGGAATTTAATATTTATACTATTGCGACGTTTTGATATATAGCGACTTGTTGGGCCAGACTTACGAAGTTTTAAAAGCTTCGTAAGTCTTTGACCAACTCATTTCCCCTCCTGCAATCAGCAACCTTTACTAAGTTGCGATTACAAGAATCGAGTTACCGTCGGCCTAAAATAGCACTTTTTATTAAACCGGGTAAGTTATAACGTGAAAGGATTAATTAATTGCACCTTGCCATGAAGAGATTTAAAATCGGCGATATTGTTGGTAAGCAGTGGCACCCCTTGTACTAAAGCGGTAGCATAAATGATGGCGTCTGGCAATTTAACCTTCTTATAGCGGGCTCTTAATTTGATGGTTTCCTCTGAAATCGTGTCTGTTAACGGGATAACCTCCAATTCGCTGCAAATGGCTTTAAGCAGATCATGTTCCTCATTATTTGCGAAAGCATAACCTAAAGCTTCTATTTTAGTGATCACGGATATAGCGGCGTTTTCCTGGAGTATTTTTTGGATATCTAATTCGTGTTTTGATAGATAAATCAAAACATTGGTATCAAATATCACGATCCCATTCCTTCCTTATTTCCCGCTGCCATTCCACCGGGTCCTTGATGTCGGCAAACAGATTTTTGCCCTTTGCCTCATCCAAAACCTTCTTTATGCGCTCATATTGGCTTAACTCTTCAGTTAATGGGGCCGACTGTCTGTCAACAACAACATTCCGGACATAAGGAATTTCGTTCAGGATCTTCTTGATAGATTCTGTTCTTTCGTCATCAACCTTTATGATCAGTGTTGTCATATTCTAAAGTTAGACATATTCTGTTAAAATACCAATTTTTGCTCAACCGGGTGCGCTATCAGGTAAAAACCATCGTCAATCAGTTTTTTTAGTTCGGGCTGATCTTTTGCTTTTTGTTGCAGGAAATTCCGGATATCAGATGCCAATAATGGCTCAATATCTTCATGCTCCAAAAGTTCCAGTATTTCCAGGGCACAAAGCCAGTCGTCATGATGGTCTTTTTGCAGCTTGAGCCAAACATTTCCTAAAAAGCCATAATCACCTTGTTTTTGGCGGCAATCCCGAACTTGTTGGTAAAGCTTATGTAGCTCTTTGCTTTTAAAATCATATTCTACATGATGGGTTGCCGTTCTTGATTTATAAACAGTCTCCTCAAAAGCTTCTTTATCGGCAGCACCGCAAAACACCGAAGTTACCTGGTGGCCAACGGCCATATCATAAATGCCCCAAGATGGGTCGAACAAAACAGTTTCGTCGTGGTCGGTTACCGTACAATCTGTGAAAGTAATGAGGCACGTTTTCTCTTCATGTGCCAGGATGTTTTTTACTTTTCCTTTCACAGTAATACCGCTTTCAAAATCCAGCACCACGTTTTGGTTTATGCTGATGCCGGCACTTTCCAATTGCGCTATATTCAAATCTTCAATCGGGCCCAGGTTTTTCAGCCTGCCAACCGGCGAGCTAAAGCCGTCATGATGATAGTTTTTGCCATGCCCCTTAAGCTGTTTATTATTGACTGCCAAAGCAGTAGGCCCGGTGGTTTTAATAAAACATGGTTCGCCGGCTTTATCTGCGTTAAATTCGGTAACTGTACCAGATACCTGCAAGCCCGAGCTATAAACTACGGTGCAGGTGTTTTTGCTTTCGATAGCCTTACCCAAACCATAGGTCCCGCCCCTGCGAAATGACATGGTATTGGCAAACTCTTCCAGCACATCTATCAGGTTTTGGAAAGTTGGCGTTACAAAAAGCTGCGGCTGTGTTTTGGTGATGTCATAACTATAGTTTACCGCATCAATGGTATACCAAAGTTTTTTGACCCCGGCGCCCATACAACTGGCGCTTTCGCCGATAGACGAGAGCAGGCCGGCGCCATAGATTTTTGGATTTTCTAATGTACCAATCAATCCGTACTCTACCGTCCACCAATGCAGGCGGCTTAGCAGGGCCATTTCTGATGGCTGGCCCATATTTGCCTGCCGGTAAGCAACCAGTTCATCAGCCCTGCCTATCTCCACTTCGTCGGCGTCGGGCATTTCCTTTAGTATTGATAGCGCCCGGATAGCTTCATAAAGTTCAAAATCCTGCGCCGAAAACATGGCCTTCGCTCCTATTGAGCCAAAATAACTCAGGTATTCATGATAGTCCTTATCTGCAATAATTGGCGCATGCCCTGCCGATTCGTGAATAATATCCGGCGCCGGTGTATATTCAATATGCCTTGATTGACGGATATCCGCGGCTATAACCAGCACCCGGTAGGCCTGGTATTCCATAAACGCGGCGGGCGGTATAAAACCATCAACAGTAACCGCGCCCCAGCCTATTTTAGCCAGGGCATCGTTCATTTCCTGCAGGTTGGGTATCCGCTCAATGGTTAGCCCGGCTTTGGTTAAACCGGGGATGTAGGGATAGTAGGCTACATCTTTAAGATAGCTATAATTTTGCCGCATTACATAGCGCCAAACCGCGTGGTCAATAGGCGTGTAATGCTCGTAATGTTGGTCGACTATAAATTGTTTTAAATGACCGGGCAATGCCGCAACCTGCGGATTATTAAAATCATTAAAATGGCTCATGTACGTTGGGTACGGTTTATAACAGAATGTAAAATTAACGAATAAGATTGCCTTTAATGAAACAGGCCGATGGTAAATTACAATTAATTATAACATTACTCCGAAGGGAGATCTTTCTCTAATCTATCTGAACGAAATACGTAATAAACCCCGAGTAATGAAATAAGGGCCGATGTTACATAAAAAGACAAACTTAAAACCACGGCCAGTTCGCCATTCATCTGGAATTTCTCGACTATCACCCACTTAAATATAAACTCTCGGAAACCCAGGCCGCCGACGCTAAAAGGAATAACCGCGGCCATGGACGACATCAGGAAAGCTGATAAATAAGGGGCAAATTTTCCGATGTGATGTAAACCTATCATTACGCACAAAATTGTAGTTAACTGCAACGATTGTAAAGCCACCGCCTTTAAATGGGCCTCAAAAAAGTACCTGGTATACTCTTTAAAAAATTTGTGGGCCACAAAATAATACACCGCCGTTGCAGTTAAAAACACCGCCCCAGTTAACAACGGACTGATATTTAACTGCGGAAGAAAAACAACAAGTACAGCGGTAATTAAACCAATTGCCCAAAAACCGCTCAGCCTGTCAAACAAAATTGCCCAGAAAACTTTTTTTGCGGGCATTTTATAGTTTTTGTTTAACAGGTATATTTTGTAGCCATCGCCGCCGATGCCGCCTGGTAAAAACAAGTTATAAAACATACCAAGCATGTATAAACGCAAATTAAATCGCCAGCCTATATGTAAATCTATTGATCTGAAAAAACTTAATAACCTGGAAGCTGATACAATGGTTGAAAGAAAAAAACATACCACAGCAGCCAGCGCCCACCATGGGTTTGATTGGCTCAGCAATTCTTTAACCTGGTCTATTTTGATTTTACTAAAAACGTAATAAAGCAAAGCCCCTGTAACGCATATCTTTAAAATCAGCTTGGTAACGTTCCAAAGCGTTCCTTTAAGGGTTTTGGGCTTCTTTTCGGAAGTAATGGTTTGCAAATCCTCTAACGGAAAGGTCTCGGCCGGATTAAAGGGGCCAATATAGTTTTCGTCGTATTGCTTACGTTTTTCGGTGTCGCTTAATACTTCATAAGCTTCTTCAGCTAAAGCGTTGGTTTCATTACCGTTACTTATTTTTTGATAAGCTTCATTAATCTCATTTAATGTAGCGCTGGGGTCTATGCCTAAAATATCGTAATAATCCTTACTTGTCATTGTTGAAGCAAATTAACGGCACTTACCATTTTTGGTGCAAAGCTATGTTATTTTTTTATTTGGCTCTATCGGGACAATAATTTAACAAAAATTAGCAATTATGTTTTGCAAAAATTTAGGCCGATACCATTAACCGGTGTAATCGGCTACAGCATTGATGTAATCATAATAAAATGGTAATATTCAAATCAGTGTAATCAATAACATAAATCGGTGCAATCCTAAATTCAATTGTTATTTTTGCGCAAATTTTATCAATATGAGTAAAGTAAAAGTTGGCATTGTGCAAATGAGCTGTACTGCAAATAAGCAGCAGAACTTGCAAAAGGCTATTGTTAAAGTAAGGGAAGCTGCTGCTAAAGGGGCGCAAATAGTTTGTTTACAGGAGCTATTTACCTCACTTTATTTTTGCGATGTAGAGGATTATGATAACTTTAAGCTTGCCGAGGCCATTCCCGGCCCGTCAACAGATGAGCTTTCAAAAGTTGCGGCCGAATTGAACGTGGTAATTATTGCATCGTTGTTTGAAAAACGCGCACAGGGCCTTTATCATAATACCACCGCCGTTTTGGATGCCGATGGCAGCTACTTAGGCAAATACCGCAAAATGCACATCCCCGATGATCCGGGCTTTTACGAGAAATTCTACTTTACCCCCGGCGACCTGGGTTACAAGGTATTTAATACCAAATATGGCCGCTTAGGCGTATTGATCTGCTGGGATCAATGGTATCCCGAAGCTGCCCGCATCACCGCGCTTATGGGTGCCGATATATTGTTTTACCCTACAGCTATTGGCTGGGCCACCACGCAGGACGAAGCTACCAATGTGGAGCAATACAACGCCTGGCAAACCATACAGCGCTCGCACGCGGTAGCCAACGGCGTACACGTTGTAAGTGTTAACCGTGTTGGTGAAGAAGCCGGCGTAAAATTCTGGGGCGGATCATTCTTCGCTAATCCATTCGGCGCTATCATTCATCAAACATCACACGATGAAGAGGAAGTTGTTGTTCAGGAATTGGATTTAGATAAATCCGATTATTATAGAAGCCACTGGCCATTTTTGCGTGACAGACGGATTGATTCATATCAACCGATAACAAAACGTTTATTAGACGAAGATTAATTCCCTCTATGTCATTGCGAGGAGGAACGACGTGGCAATCTCGTAGCTATGCATGTCCGCCCTGCATGCGACGAGGTTGCCGCGCTACGCTCGCAATGACATAGTGGATTATTTATTTGCATTACCAATTATGAGCCAAAAAATCTCTATTATACAAAATCCCGCTTCGCAGGGATTCGTCTTTCCTGCTGAGTGGGCACCGCATACCGCCACCTGGTTAAGCTGGCCTCACAAAGAGGCCTCATGGCCAGGCAAAATCGATCTTGTTTATCCAGCGTATATCGAATTCATCAAAATCCTAACCAAAGGCGAATTAGTACGCATAAACGTGGTTGATGAAAGCATGAAAGCATCTGTTGCTTTCCAACTGCAAAATGCCGGGGTAGATATGAGCAAAGTTGAACTATTTGAATTTGCTACCAACGATGCCTGGTGCCGAGATCATGGGCCTGCATTTTTGATAAACCCGGATACTAAACAAAAAGCTATTGTTGATTGGGGTTATAACGCATGGGGAGGTAAATATCCTCCGTTTGACCTGGATGATGTAATCCCTACAAAAATTGGTAATCACTTTGGTTTGCCGGTATTTAACCCGGGAATTGTGATGGAAGGTGGATCCGTCGACTTTAATGGCAAGGGTACCATATTAACTACCACCGCCTGCCTGCTCAACAAAAACCGTAACCCCAATTTAAACCAGGACCAGATTGAAAGCTACCTGCGTAATTTTTACGGTGCCGAACAAATTTTATGGTTGGGTGATGGCATTGTTGGCGACGATACCGATGGCCATATTGACGATATTACCCGTTTTGTAAACGAAGATACCGTTGTTACCGTAGTTGAAGAAAACAAAAACGACGATAACTATCACCTGTTGCAAGAAAACCTTGAAGCACTTAAAACCATGCGCTTGCTTAACGGTAAACAACTTAATGTAGTTGAATTACCGATGCCCGATGAAGTAATTTACGAGGACACCCGTTTACCGGCATCATACGCTAATTTCTATATTGCTAACTCGGCGGTGGTAGTACCTACGTATCGTTCGGCAAATGATGATAAGGCATTGCAAATCATCCAGCAATGTTTCCCCGACCGCGAGGTTGTGGGGATAGACTCGACAGATATTATCTGGGGATTGGGTAGCTTCCACTGCTTGAGCCAGCAGGAACCTTCGGTTTGATGTGGAAGTAACCAGATTGCAGATATGCAAATGATATCAAAACAAAAACGCCTGACTTTTTGAGCCGGGCGTTTTCGTTTAAGCAATATTTATTATTGCTTCGAAGCTAACCTGATCTCTTGTTTATCCAGGTTCCAGCCTTCCAGCAATATGGTTGGGGTTACGTTGCCTAATTTGGCAGCCGGTGCAGTTACCGATACGGTTATGCTTTCGTGCGGGGCCAGGGTAAAATAGTTGCCTGTCCAGTAGCTTGGCATAATTTCTTCGCCGTTTTTCATGAGTTGCGGGCGTACAAAAAAGGCTATTTGGTTGGAGTTGTTGGTAAACTGTATTGTCCATTTACTTTCACTTGCACCCTTTTCAGCCTTTAATACCTTAGTGCTTACCTGTGCATGTTTCATATCGTTAAGCGACCGGAAATCATCCGTAGCTGATAGCCAGTATGCGTTGTGTGATATTGTTTTACCAGCAGCATTTTTCAGGTTAAGTATTATAAAACTTACACCCTGCGTACCCGCAAGTTCATCCTTTAACTGCATAACCTCTTTAACTCCATTTGATTCAAGGTCTACATGTTTACTTGCATTTATGGTTGAACTGATGAGCCTGCTATTAATATCATAAATATCAGCAGTAGCGGTTAAATTACCTGTTGCGTGGTGCGTACGATTAATAATAGCCACACTTGAGTTATCATAGTTGTACTGAATATGAACAGGCTCGCAGGCATTTTGCATGCTGTAATAGCCTGCATTGGGCTCCAGGTACCAGTCATAAATCTGCCATATCACGCTTGGGAGCGCGGCATTCAGTTTCCAGAGCATTACACCACCGGTTTCGTTCAATTTGTGACCATCAGCCTCAAAAATACCCTGGTAGCCAATGTAGTTCAGGAACTGCATCTTATCCGAAAAGTTGACGATGCTGCTGGGTGCACCATAGCGTTTTACCATTTCGTCGTAGTACTTATCATACTGCCCTGCACCGGTGGCGGCGTCATGATATCCCCAGGTATTGTTTAAGGGGAAAGGCAAAGTTTTATCCCAGGTAAGGTTAGGAATTATTTTTGGCAGCGTGGTATAAGGCGGTTGTGATGGCAGGCCGGTTTCATCCTTAAACACCCAATCTTTACCGGCATCGGCCAGTTTGTAGTAATCTTTAGGATCTTTCCAGGCATATGGGCCACCACTGTACACTCCCGATGGCATATCATCCGGCCACGAGCCTTTCCAGCCTTCGGGCAGTTTGGCAAAACCCGATGAACTTGGGATAAACGGACGGGTGCCGTCCAGTTCAATGATATCGTTGCGCATTTTATCGTACAGTTCTTTACGGGCATGGCCTTCGTTACCGCCAGTCCAAACCAGCAGGCTTGGGTGGTTACGGATACGATAAATAGTACTCTGGACATTTTTGGTAAATACGTTGCCCTCCAAAGGCCAATCCGGCGAGCCTTTAAACTCGCCTTGCGTATCGCCGGTAATCCAAAAATCCGACCATACCATCTGGCCATATTTATCGGCCGCATTCCAAAAAGCATCGGGTTCTGTAACTCCCCCACCCCAAATGCGCACCAAATTTACATTTGCATTGCGGCACAGGTGCATCTCGTAATCATACCGCGCCGAATCCCGGTTCACCATCATATCGGGCACCCAGGCACCACCTACTAAATGTACCAGCTTGCCATTTACATAAAACTGGCGGCGTACAAAGCCATTTACTTTTTCGGCTTTTGATGATACTGTACGCACACCAAAAACAAAAGTAGTATCATCACTGATCCCCTTGGCATCGGCATATTGCAACCGGATACGGTATAGATTAGCCTTACCATAACCATTTGGCCACCATAGTTTAGGCTGATGGATAATTAACTGGCTTATTTTACCGGCATTTAACTCAACCGCTTTTCCAGAATTTGCACCTACCGATACAGCTTGCGTAAACTGGACAGGCAATCCGGCAAAGTTTTCGGGCTTTATGTTGATTGTAAGCCTGCCGGTATTGGCAACATTGGTATTGTTTGATAATGTTAAATTCAGGGAAAGTTTGGCTACGCTGGTATCGGGCAGGTTTGGCAAATTGGTTACCAGTTTTGGCCTGCCTATCGTTACCGGGCCTGTGGTACGCAGAAAAACCGGCTGCCAGATCCCCATATTACGATCGCGCACCGGCGGAATCCAGTCCCAGCCGGCAGAGCAAAGCATAGTTACATTTTTGCCAATATCGCCGGTAGGGCCTCCATTTTCGTAGAATGGACCAAGGGCTTTCAACTGTTCTTTTGCGGGATAACCTGCGTAATCCAGTGGGTAAATTTTTACGGCAAGCGCGTTTTCGCCACCGGCATTGATAGCTTTACTTACATCCAGGTTGTGCTCAGCAAACATGCCGGCGATTTGCGTGCTATCGGCAATCTGTTTACCGTTTAAATACACCGCTGCGCGGTAGTTGATGCCCTTAAATATCAGCTGAAACTGGCGGCCTTTATCATTTGCGGCAACTTTAAAAGTAGTACGGTACCAGTAAGGTTTTTTCCATGGATTGGGATCATTGGGCAAATGACTATATTGCTCCAGGTTATATTCTTTATTAAACTGATCCGAGGCATCGGGTATCAGCATATTATTTAGCCCCTGGTAAGGGTCCGGATAAATTTTATTGGCAACCAACCCCGTTAACACAGTTGAAGGCACTTTAACCGGGAACCAGTATACGGGCGAATGATATTGAGTGCTTGATAACTCAGCGCCGGTGGCGTTAACCAATGCCGACGATTGCAGATCAAAGTTAACCAGTTTAACCTGTTTTACGGGCGCAGTTTGTGCCGCCAAAAAGGTTGGCAAAACGCAGGCTGCTAAAACACCAAATACCGCATAAATAGTTTTTTTCATCATAATGTTTTTTTAACCGGGATGACGGGCGGCCATTCAGAGAATGGGCATGGAAACATCCGTCGGGCAATAAATAACAACGGTAAAACTAATTAACAATCGGCAGGATGATATTGTACTTATTTATCATTTTATCATACAAATGATACAAATACAGTTTTCAAGGACTCTTTTTGGTGGATTGTGTAATACAGTGATTGGCGAATACATGTCCCAGTTTGCGCCAAATAATAAAATGCTTAGTAATCGGACGATATTTACCTGTGCCTTGGTTTTTTAGTCATTTACACGTATCCCGGTTTTCTGAAGCTGCCTTTAAAGGCTTTGTTGATGACTTAAAGGCCAAAGTATAAATTTTACGGCCTAACTTATTTCTTCATATGATTTTCCAGTACTATCAACGGCAAATTACGGTCCCATTGCGGTTGCAAACCATGGATAAACATAAATCCATTAGCATAATTTCCCAGTATAATATCAAGCTGGCCATCGTTGTTTAAATCGGCTGTTTCCATACACATCCAGCGGCCATACTTACTTACAGGCACGGCATGTGGTTTAAAATCAAAAGCCTTATTTTGTTCAAAATAAATAAACTCCTCCTGTGGTGTGTTCTGCATATCGGCAAAAAAAGCAATAGCGGCAATATCCAAATCGCCATCACCATCAAAATCAGCAGCGATTGCTTTGGTACAGCCATTTACCGGGTAAAAATATTTTTGCTTAAAATTCCAGTTGCCGCTATTTGTAAAAATATACAGGCCATGGTAAGGTTTTAAAATACGCGAATCGTGATAATTATATCCGCAGGTATAAACCAGGTCAAGTTTACCGTCGTGGTCTATATCGGCCAGCTGGAAACTGGTTGAACTGTTTGCAGGCGGGAAAGTCAGCAGCTTCTTTGTGGTAAAACCACCTTTTTGGTTGTTTGTTAAAAGCCACAGCCCTTCATCGCCAATGCCGGTTAAAACCATCACATCGGGCCAGCCATCGTTATCAAAATCACCTTTCAAAGCCTGTACCGACCCTGCTTTATCCAGGATAGTTTGCTGTATATAGGTTTTATCCTTGTTTTGCTTTAATAAATAAACCCCTCCTTTTTTATCGCCCTGGCCGCAAACTATTAAATCGTTAAGGCCGTCTTTGTTGAAGTCGCCAACAATGGTTTGCACGGGGCGGGGTAAATCAGACGCGATGTAGGTTTGCGTAGCATTCACATCTTTGGCATCCAGGTTAAGCTTCACTATTTTCCCGTTTGGAAAATCAATGGGGGCCATTCTGCCTATGGCTGAAATAAAACCGGTATGATTTCCTGCCTCATCCTTATCAAAACTAATATCAACTCCTGCCGAGGGTAATGAGGCTATTGAATCGATCTTTAAATTGGCATCCCATGTGTATAATTTTTCATTTACCGCATCGGCGCTGTATAACTTTTTAGTTGCGGCATTAAACGCGATGGCAGTAGTAAAACTGGTTGAATTTAACGGCGACGGCTTTTTTAATGTAAAACCGGCCCAATCCTCAACTAAAGGAACCGGCTTTTTTGCCGGCAATAAAGTATCAGGAGCAAATTTCTTATAATAATCGACTATGGTAAGCCATTCTGCAATACTCGCGCCCGTTGTATCCCGCGGGTCTCTTTTAAAAAAGGAGCTGCCATAGGTCGATACGTTAAGCATAGGCGCCATGCCAACCAGTACGTGATTAAGCCAAACATTTTTAGGTAAGGCATTAATTGGAGTTAAAGCATGGCACCTGGTACACTTGAGCTGTACCAGGTTTTCGCCGTCAATTTTAACATTACCTGTTAGCTTGTAAGCCTCATTTTTGGGCTTGCAGCCATACATTAATGTTACACCAGATAGTAAAACAATAAATAAAAGCAGGTAAGCAGCAGCCAGGTATTTTTTTTTGAAGTTCATATAAACTTTAAGTACCGTTATTTTTTTAGTTTAAGTTTTTTCCAAATGTATTCGCCAACCTGCCGCCCTTGCACAGCCCCCTGGTCAACGCTGTTACGGAAATGGATACCGCCATAAAAACGGCTTATTGATGTTTCGGCAGATGCTTTTAAAAACGAATCGAAATGGCGTTGCATCCCTATATATTTCAAATCGCTGGTATCCTGGTAGGCAAAATTATCGCCAAACAAATGGGTAAGCATTACTGCCGATGCGGCACTGATATCACTGTGCCCGCTTGGATACTCAGGGAATGGCGGTGTTTGCAGCATAGGCAGCCAATCATGGTCTATTTTATCGTTAATAACCGTAACCGGCCTTATATAGTTGGTTTCATATTTAACCTGCCAGCCGCAAATAAAAGCATCAAACAATGCTATGGAGGTAAGGGCATAAACCTGGGCGGTTTTTACAGCATCGGCATGAGTTTGTTTACAGGCAATAGCCGCAATACCAATCCAGTGGCCACCGGGGGTTATTTTTTTGTTGGCAAACATCATGTGCCCGTTGTGTTGTATTACAAAGGGGTTATCATCCCAAAAGCGGGCAATAGTAGTTTGCTCGGGCGTTATGTGTTTACTTAACTCATACACTTCAACAACCTGCTTAAAATAAGGACTGTTTTTATCTTCGCTGAAAGCGGGTGGCGGCGGTAATTTAAATTGCGTTGATGTATCAACAGCAAAGGTGTGCATGGTACCCCAGCAAAACTCAACACCATCAAGATAATCAGGGGCGGTAGGGCGCCATTGGCCAGGGCCGTCGTTACCCAAAAAGCGGGGTTTACCACGGGTTTGCGGGTAGTTATCAACCGATGCGCGTTTCAGGATAAATTTACCTACCTGGGTGCCAAAAGCTATTGAGCGGGCATAGGTAGAATCATCAAGATTATCCTTATACATAGCGTACACCTTATCCTCATATTTCTGCAGCGTATCTACCGAGAAGGTTATTTTGTGGGCTACGGTAAAAAAAGCCTTGGTAGCGGCCAGTGTAAAATTGTATTTTAAATCTTTTTTGGGCTCAGGCGGTTTGCCAAAACCCTTTAACTGGGCTGCAATTGAATTGTAACTGGTATCGCCATAACGCCCGGCTTCGTAAGCGGCCAAAGTAGTGTAGCCGTAAATCCGGCTTGCAACAGGCGGCGTAAACACATCATAAATAATAACCTGCGTTAACTGGTCAACATTGTTATGCAGCACATCGGCATCTTTTAATAAAGGCGTCGTTTTTTTCTGCCCACAGCTATAAACCAGGAATAAGCAGGCAACGGCTAAAAATATTTTAAAACATCTCATAAACAAATAATTAATTAAGCTGTACGGTTCGTTGATGGCCATAGCTGTCGGTTATAGTTACCGACGCCATATTGCTTTCAATATTAAAGAATCTGCCTGACTGCGACAAGAAAGAACTTCCGGTATAAAACTCCTGGCGGGCTATTTTTCCGTTTTTATATTTTATAACCGCAAAAGCATCCAATGGCTGCAAAGCAACAGTTTTAACACTCCGGTTAAGCTCAAATAGCTTCAGGTCGTCGCGGTTTTGGGTTGCTGCGAGCAGGTAATTTCCTTTGGCGCTTCTTAGTTTAACAAGTCCTTTGCCATCGCCGGGTATGTATAAACCGCTTTGTAAAATGCTTAAAGGTTTAAAACCACCTTTACCATCTCCTTTAAGTACCAATCCGTTAAAAGCATCGTAGCGGCCTGTTGCTACCTCGGTGCCATAATCATTCCCGCTTAAGGCCACATCAAGGTTACCATCGCCATCAAAATCATCAACAGCAATACCGCAAAGTTCAGACTGCTGGGCATCAATTGGCAAAGGCATCAGGGTAAACTTACCACCGCCATCATTACGCAAATAACACGACTGCAGATAATTTACTTTTAGCCTGATAGCGCCTTCGCGCATTTTTGGGGTGATTATCGAATCCATAGGCGCCACAGCAAACGAACGGTAGTTTTGGAATTTGATACGCATGCTAATCATTTGCTTTACAATATCATCGCGCCCAAAGGCCGGGAACTCTTTTTTTACGCCGTCCTGATCTTTTAGAAAAACGGAAGGAAAAGCGTCATAACTGTCATTCTTATCAAAATCCTTAGCCGTAATGTAAATAGGGTATTGGTCTGATGCCTTATAAAAGGTATTCAAACCCGTATTGCCAACAATATAATCGATATCGCCATCATGATCAAAATCACCTGCTGCAATAGTATTCCACCAGCCCAATTTATCGGCTATGCCGGTGTTGTTGGTTACATTTTTAAATACGCCTTTATCGTTTTTCAAAAAGGTAATCGGCATCCATTCGCCGGTAAGTATTAAATCGGGCCAGCCATCGTTGTTAAAATCGGTAAAGGTAGCATCGCATACCAGGCCTATATTTTTTAGGGCCGGGGCAACCGCTGATGATACGTCTGTAAACCTTACAACCCCGTCTTTACTATCGTTACGCAAAATAAAGCTCGATACCGGTTTCGGATAGTTCCATGGATCAACACGGCCGGATACAAAGAGGTCAAGCTTGCCATCATGGTTATAGTCTACAGCCTTAACACACAATTTGCTGGTGAGGTTTTTGGGCAATGCATCCGGCTGCAGTTTAAAATTACCTTTACCATCATTCAGGTAAAACCTATCCTGGTAATTGACCGACCCTGGTTGGGTTTCATAGCCGCCGCTGGCAATATATAAATCAGGGCGACCATCGCCATTGGCATCAAATAAGATCAAACCCTCATCCTTAGAGCCGGCTACCTGGGCCAAATATGCCCCCATATCCATTGGGTTTATAGCGGGCACTTTTGTTGTTGAATGCGGTAACAAATTGCGCTGAATAAATTTACCGCTGGCTTGCTGTAATAACAGTTGTGCAGGATATAAGGTTGTGCCGCCTATTACCATATCATCAAAACCGTTACCGTCTATATCGGCAACTGCTACCGCGGGCGTGTACTGTGATAATTTATGTGGAATTAACTTTTGAACGTTAAAATCGATGTAGTCTTTTTCCTGGTGCTTATAGGTAATGCCTGCCGATTTTGTTATCTCGCGGAATAACGCGCCTTTGTTTTGCGCAGGCAGTTTAAACGAATAAGGCTCCCGGGCATCGGCCATGCTCACTTTAAGTGTTTGGTTGGCTTTTACATTTTTAAGTACCTGTTTTTTGCCATTATCCCAACTGATTACAACCGAATCTAACCGGGAAACGTTGCCCAAGCCAAAATGGGCTATATTCTGAATAGTTGACAAATAGCCGCGGTACGGGATATTTTCATATACCTGCTGTTTGCCATGGTTGTAATAAATATTGGCAAATGCCCCAATACCGCCAAGGTTTTGCGGGCCGCCTTTAAACTGTATGTGTAGGTAGTTGTTATCGGTTTTATTTTTGTCGCGGGCTGTATTTCGGTAAATAAAAGCCTCATCGTCAATATTATTGATGATCATGTCCATCGCACCGTCGTTGTCCAGGTCGGCGTAAGCCGCCCCGTTCGAAAATGATGGTGTGCCTAAGCCCCAGTCTTTAGTTACATCGGTAAATTGTAGCCCATCGGTATTTTTAAATGCATAGTTGGGTATTTTTACAATAGGGATCTGGTCAAGGATCTGTTTGGTAGAGGCAATTGCAAATGCCCTGTCGCGGAAGGTAATAAAATCATGATCGGTAACATCGCGGGGGTAACCATTGGTTATAATTAAATCGCGTAAACCGTCATTGTCAAAATCGGTAAGCATTGGCCCCCAGCTCCAGTCGGTTTGGCCAACGCCGCTTAAAAAAGCTGTTTCGCTAAAAATGGGTGCGCCTATCGAATCATTCTGGCCCAGGCGCGGGCCTTTATTTATTTGCAGTGTATTGCGTGTATATTGGTATTGTTGTTTATAGCGGTCAAAATTTTGAAATACCTGGTAATTATTAGCGGGCATGAACATCTTTTTACGATAGTTATCCTCGGGGTTCATATCAACCTCAAAAACATCGGCCAGGCCGTCGTTGTTTACATCTTCAATATCCTGCCCCATCGCGCTGAAGGCCGTGTGCTTAAAGTACTCCTTTGATCTGTCGGTAAAAGTGCCGTCGCCATTATTAACATACAGAATGTTGTCGGGTAAAAAATCATTGGTAACATAAATATCTTTCCATCCATCCTTGTTTATATCAACAATACTGGCTGCATGGCCATACCCCTCTATAGTTATCCCGGCCTGTTTAGATACGTTGGTAAATACCGGGTGTTTTAAGGTAGCATTCCAATCGTTGCGGTAAAGCCTGCCTGTACTGCGATGACTGCCATCTTTAACTACCGGCCTAAACACGCTTTGGTTATCGCTGGCTATTGCTTCATTAACGGTAACATACATATCCAGGTCGCCATCGTTATCATAATCAAAAAACGAGGCCATGGTAGAGTGTACGTTAATGTCTAAGCCATACGCTTTAGCCATCTCTTTAAAAACAGGTGTACCGTCCTTACCTGCTCCCTGGTTTACATAAAGCAGGTTAATCCTTTTAACAGAATCGTCTAATAAAGTGTTACATACATAAATATCCGCAAGGCCATCATTATTTATATCAACAATTGCCACTCCCCTGCCCCAGCCGCCTTTGCCGCCAACGCCGGCTTTCGCGGTTACATCTTCAAACTTCATATCGCCTTTATTAAGGTACAATTTGTTTGATAGGGTATTGGCAACAAAATAAATATCCTGCAGGCCATCATTATTAAAATCGCCTATCCCCACGCCGCCGCCATTGTAAAGGTTAAGCTTGGTTAGGGGATTTATCTTATCATCTTCAACAATAGTATTGCTAAAAGTAATGCCCGATTCTGATGAGGATATTTGTTGAAAAAGAGCCGGCTTTTTACATGCTGATAAAGACACAAGCAGGCTGATAAATATGTAGGTATACTTCATGAATTTTGGACAGTAGGCTATAAAAAAAGGTGGAGACAATTATCTCCACCTAAATTAGAATAATTGAACCGGTTATCAAAAATTAATAACCAGGGTTTTGTTTGTAAATGATAGGGCCACTTGAATTGGCAATATCAATTTGTGCCTGAGGAATAGGGCGGTACTCGTTTTTATTCGGAGTAAATACAGCACCCTTTAAGGTAATATCAATCGCCTGATCACTTGTTAAAAATGCATTGATCTCGGCAGTTTGATAAGCGCTACCCCATCTTTGTAAGTCAAAAAAGCGGTGGCCTTCCATAGCCAATTCCAACTTGCGCTCAAAACGAACTGCCTTGCGGGCATACGCTTGATCTGGGAATGACGTATATGGCTTAACATTGTAGTTTGCTGCCCTTGTAGCAACAGATTGCACTGTATACGTTGCCGTTCCAGCACTATAAGGTGAATTTAAATAAGCAAAACCAATTGGATTAGCTGCGCGATTACGCACCATGTTTACTAACTCCATAGCTTTGGATAATGATCCTACTTCTACTTCACACTCCGCAGCCCATAAAACAACATCGGCATAACGTATAAGGTTAACATTGTTAGATGTACTTAAGGCAGAGGTCCAGGTGTTTTCAGTACTTGTATTAGTCCCAACTTCGCTTTTTGCATAAACGTTTTTCTTAGGGCTAAAGTGTCCGTCAGATCCTGGGTTACGAATCCAGGCATCGCCTGGGTGCGGTCCCCAATCAAGATAAGGAATACCTTTACGGCCAATTGATACATCAATACGGGGATCTAATGAACCAGTGTATGTAACATCGGTAACAGGGCTACCGGAGTTAAAATTATCTAACAACGGCAAGCCAGTAACTGCATCTGTTTTATACGAGTTTGCCAACCATTGTGATGGGTTGAAAAAACCGCAGCAACCACCCGGACCACCATTGTACGGGAAATTAAGGTTATCACCCTGGTTACTATTGTTACCCAATGAACCATCATTAACTGAAGCCTGAACAGCAAATACTGACTCCTTGCTATTTTTCAATCCAGCCTCTGGAGTAAAGTTTGATTGATAGTTATCATTTAAACCATAAGTTGCCCCACTGGCAGTTTTACCAGAAGTCATCAAAACAGTTAATATCGCTTTCGCTTCGGTATATTTAGATTCGGCCATAAATACTTTTGCCTGGTAAGCCATAGCAGCATATTTATTGGCGCGGGCTTTTTGCGGCTGAGTTTCTGGAAGATTATCGGCAGCAAATTTAAAATCCGCTTCAATCATTGGATAAATATCCTTATCATTCTTCACCTTTGGTACATCAACAAGTTCTACCGTCTCATCCACGTATGGAACCATAAAGAAGTTGCGACGCAATTCGAAGTAAAAATAACCTCTTAAAAACCTCGCCTCAGCAGAAATCCTTTTGATATCATCAGCAGTAAGGTCTTTAGCATTCGGGATGCCACGTAAAACATCATTAGCACGCTGAACGCCATCATACAAGGATGCAAACTTACCTATGATAAAAGGATTTGATGCGGTTAAAGTGAAGGTCGCTACAGGTGTTTGATCATTGGCGCCATCGGATGGATCTGAACCTTTATAGGCATCACCACCGGTAATACTACCAAACATCCAGTTTGACGGAGCTGCTGACTGGCCAGTGCCCTTACCACCGTAGCCATCAAGCTGTGAATAAGCGCCTATTAATAAACTTTCAACCCCTGCCTTATTAGACAGTAATAGCGGGTCTATCTGCCCCAGGGCCGGCTTGTCCAAAAAGCTCTTCTTACATGCGTATACTGAGCATATGAGCAGTAAGCACAATGGGATAATTAATTTTAATTGAAATTTTTTCATGATTTTAATCTATTAAAATATTGTTAAAACGTAGCCTGTACACCTAATAGATAAGTTTTTTGATTGGCTGGATAGTTACCAAAATCAATGCCGAAGTTGGTGTTGTTATTCAGGTCAGATGGCTGAATTTCAGGATCTAAACCTTTGTATTTTGTTATAGTGAATAAGTTACCACCTTGTAAATAGATACGGAATCTGGAGATACCTAATTGTTTAACTTGTGAATTTGGAATGCTGTAACCCAATGTTAATGTTTTTAACCTCAAGTACGAGCCGCTCTCCATGTAATAAGAGTTGAATACTCCTGTGTTGCTAAAATTAGCTGTTGTACTCAACTTAGGTATGGAAGCACCAAGATTACTGGGTGTCCATGAGTTAGCCAGGATTCCTTTTGAAACGTTACCTTTAAACACTTGTGGAAAATCTGTCCAATATTTTACATAGTTAATATTGTCATTACCTTTTGAACCGTAGAAGAACGCATTAAAGTCAAAGTTTTTGAAGTTTGCGTTAACTGTTAAGCCATAGGTGAAATCTGGGTTAGGGTTACCAAAGAAAGTCCTATCGGCATCACTGATCTTACCATCGCCGTTAACGTCCTTATAGTGGAAAAAGCCAGGTTCAGCACCGCTCTGACCAGCTGCCTTTAATGCATCTGCTTCAGCCTGGTCTTTTATTAAACCTGTTACTACATATCCAAAGAACGCACCTTGCGCCTGGCCGGGCTGTAGCCTGGTAAATGAACCTATACGTGTTGAACCGGCACTCGGCTCATCGTAATATTTTTTACCACTTGGCAAGCTGATAACCTTATTTTTATATGAAGTTATGTTACCCGTGATATCAAATTTAAAGTCGGCACCAACATTACCATGGTAGGTAAAATTAAAGTCAAAACCTTTGTTGCTAATGTTACCACCATTAACAAACGCTGGATTTGCACCACCTTGGGCATCTAAAAGATCAGGTCTGAAAAGCAACCCTTTGATATCTTTTTTGTATAACTCAAACCCTATTTCTAATTTATTGTTCAGCAAAGTTGCATCAAAACCTATATTAGTAACAACATCCTGTTCCCATGAAGTCAAAGCGTTACCAATTTGAGAACGATAAATACCTAATTGCGCACTGCCGCCAGTTCCGCTGATGTCATAATATGAATTTGTTGGGCCTGCAGCAAATAGGTTGGTAGCGTTTGTTATACCAATATTACTGATAGAACCTAACTTACCCCAACCGCCGCGGATTTTCAAATCGTTTAACCAGCTGATATCTTTCATAAACGACTCTTGCGAGATCCTCCAACCACCGGTCACAGAAGGGAACACGCCGAAACGATGAGCGGCAGAAAAAACTGATGCACCATCACGACGGATTGTAGCGCTTAACAAGTAACGATCATTGTAAGAATAATCTAATTTACCAAACTGCGAGTAAAGTGACCTATAGTAAATATTGATGTTTTTATTACTCTGGGTGTTAGGGGCACCTGTATCCAAATCAACATAATCCGGAGATGTTGATACTGTGTAATTTGCCCTACCTGCTTCTAAACCGCGGTTGTTTGTTTTGTTAGCCTCGATACCACCTAATAATTTGATATCATGCTTACCAAACCTTTGGTTGTAAGTTATAGTGTTAGTCCAAAGGTATTGGCTGTTATAACCGGAACCTTCTGTATAGGTGTTGGGGTTAGTGTTACCTTCAGCATTTTCAACAGCAGTTGGATTAAAGAAATGGTAGTAATAATTATCAAAGGTACCACCGAAACTTGTACGGGCAATAAAGTGTTTCAGGAAATCAACTTCTGCAAACACGTTGCCTGCCATTTGCCAATCATTACCAAGGTTGGATTTTGCACGTGTCCTTATAGCAACGGGGTTTGAAGAGTTACTTAAACCTGCTGATTTTGTTCCTGCAAAATTGCCCATAATATCATAAACCGGGATAACAGGTGGCTGGCGATAAGTATAAGATATAGCGTTACCCTCGTTTAGGTTACCTACCGTCGGGTTGCTCTTATAAAACATGTAAGCATTTTCGCCTATACGAATATGATCGCCAATGGCGAAATTAGTGTTTACACGTAACGCATAACGTTTTAAATAAGTATTAAGTAATGTACCTTGCTCGTTCAAATAATTTGCTGACATTAAGTAGCTTGATTTTTCGCTACCACCGCTTGCAGTGATGTTATGGAATGTCCTTGGTGCAGATTTAAACACTTCATGAAACCAATCTGTACCAACTTTATTGGTTTTGGTGATCTGGTTGCTATTAATGTTATAAGTTGAAGGTGCAGTATTAGGATCACCTTGATTGGCCGCAGTTGGGGTAATATAATCTTTCAATATTGCGCCGCCGGTACCTGGATATTGTACGCTACCCACTGATCTCTGGAGTGCATCGGCATATTCCTGGCTACCAGCTAATTTGAAACCATCTTTTAGCGGTTTTTGGCTACCGTAATAAGCATCGTAGGTAATAGTTGCTTTGCCAGCCTTACCTTTTTTAGTGGTAATTACAACCACACCGTTTGAACCCTGAACACCGTATATAGCGGCAGAACCAGCATCCTTTAACACCTGGATGGATTCGATGTCATTGGCGTTAACGTCATTGAAGTTTCCTTGTACACCGTCAATTACATAAAGTGGGTTTGTGTTACCAATTGATGTAATACCGCGTACGCGCACAGCACTACCCGAACCGGGCTGTCCACTGTTAACAACGGTAACACCCGCCGCCTGGCCTTGCAATAATGCTGCTGCCTGGCCGCCTGGTACAGTTTTTAAGTTGGCAACGTTAACAACGGCCACCGAACCGGTGATGTCTTTTTTACGTTGCGAACCGTAACCTGTTACCACTACCTCGTTCAGTGCATTGCTGCCTGCAACAAGGGTAACTGTGATGCTGGTATTTGCACCAATTTTAACTTCCTGGCTTTGATAGCCAATGTACGAAACCACAAGCGTTTGGCCCGGGCTTAATGTAAGGGTGAATTCACCATTAACATCAGTTACTGCGCCTGTAGTAGATCCCTGGATGCGTACCGACGCTCCAATGATTGGTAATTTGTCATCGCTGCCGATAACTTTACCCTTGTACTTTGTTTGGGCTGTAACTACCAATGAAGAAACTAAGCAGCATAGTAGCACGCCCAGGAATCTTCCTTTTAGGAGTAAACTTTTAAACATGAGATTGAGATTTAGTTGATTAATATATTTGATTTAAGATCTTGGACTGTTTTTGTGTTTTTAAGTTTGCAGTTGAATTATTACGTGCATTTTTATGGTTTTTTTGGTGAGAACAAAAAAATCATGAGGCATGGTTGCAAAATGCAACCCGGTAAAATTTGAAGATTTTAAAATGTTGGAATGTAAAAGTCTTATCATATATGTACTTCCTGTAACAAATTTAACTTATCCCCGTTACCCGATTTTCACGCTCCTTAAAAACTAAGGTGTACGTGAACTATGTTATAATACTATCAGAATTTGCATGGTTCCTGGCGTTCCAGAAATTTATATTGGCTATGCATCTAATGTAAAGAGAGTGTATTGTTTACACAAGTGAAAAATAAAGATTTACAAATTAATTATTTATAAACCCTAAAAGGCGTTAAAATTACAAATTGTGAATATTTTATTAATAAATCATTAACAAAAATCCAACTTCTTTAAAAATTTTACAAAGTTAAAACCACCGCATTGATAACAATTTGCTGTCGATACCGGCCCTATCCATTCATCTTCATTGCAACAGTCTTTAAACCTTTATTTTTTTTTATGGATTGACACTATATTAATGTTACAAAAACCGGTATGCCTAAGTGTTAAAATATCATCATAGTTTGGCAATAATGTCACTACAACATTTATTATTTTACTACATTTTAACTGTAATACAAACATTTATAATTAAAATAATAAATGTTACGCCCACATTTCTTAATTTATAAATCCGGGCAAATAATGTCAAAAAAATCTGTTTATAAGCAAAAAAGCACCACGATTTTAAAATGCGTGGTGCTTTTAGGGAGATGGAATTAGTTATATAACTAATCAACATCAGCCATATGTTATATATTATTTAAATATATTTCACTCAGAAAGATGGGGCCTTTTTATTTGTTCCACCAAACTGATGCCGGGTGGGTATCGCTTGAGTTTGTACCTATCTCAACCACAAATTTGCCCGGCTCCCAATCGTATTTAAGTCGGCTGTTGTAAAATTTCAGTTGCTCGGGTGTTATGGCAAAACTAACCTCTTTAGCCTCGCCCGGCTGCAGGTTTACTTTCTTAAAATTTTTTAACTCTTTAACCGACCGGCTGATACTGGCAACAGGGTCGCTGATGTACAGTTGTACAACTTCCTCGCCCGCATATTTACCGGTATTGGTTACTGTTACCGTAGCGGTCAGCGTTTCGTTGCCCTTAAGCGTGGTTTTGCTCAATTTAACATCGCTGTATCCAAAAGTTGTATAGCTTAGCCCATATCCAAAAGGATACAACGGGTCATTGGAAATATCCAGGTAATTTGATTTAAACTTGGTTGGCCCGCTGCTGTACGGACGGCCCGTGTTTTTGTGGTTATAATATATAGGTATCTGCCCCACGCTACGCGGAAAAGTAGCTGTGAGTTTTCCGGCAGGATTGTATTGGCCAAATAAAACATCAGCAATAGCATTACCGGCTTCGGTGCCGGGCGCCCAAACATCCAATATAGCGCTGGCGTGCTCGTTTTCCCAGGTTAAGGTAAGCGGCCGGCCGTTAAACAAAACAATAACCATTGGCTTACCCAATTTGGATAAAGCTTTCAACATGTTTTTTTGTGGCTCCGGGATATCAATATCCGACCGGCTGGATGATTCGCCCGACATGCTTTGCGACTCCCCTACCACCGCTACAATCACATCTGATTTATTGGCTGCATCAATAGCTTCTTTTAAAAGTTCATCAGCAGGTTTGGGATCAATAGTAACCATTCCGGGGCCAAAATTAAGGCGTTTTATAAATTCAGCATCTTCGGTAATGTTTGATCCTTTGGCATAATTGATAGTAACACCATCGCCAACAACATTTTTAATTCCCTGCATTACACTTATTGATTTTTGCCATTCGCCGGCCAAAATCCAGGTGCCCAGCATATCGCGCTGGTTATTGGCCAGCGGACCAACAAGCGCTATACTCCCTGTTTTTTTAAGCGGCAGTGTCTGGTTATTGTTTTTTAACAATACAAATGAATGTTTGGAAATTTCCCGCGCCGCGGCACGGTTGGCATCAGACATCACATCCGTTTTTTCGCGCGCGGCATCCATCGATTTATAAGGGTTATCAAACAAGCCCAATTTATATTTGGCCTCCAACACCCGGCGGCAAGCCTGGTCAATTTCAAACTGGGTTATCTTTTTTTCCTGTAGCGATTTTTTCAGCGTAGTTAAAAAACCTTCGCCAACCATATCCATATCCAACCCGGCTTTTAATGCCAGGGCCGATACCGTTTGCAAATCGCCAAGGCCATGTGCTTCTAATTCGTTAACGGCGGTATAATCAGATACTACAAAGCCCTTAAAGCCCCATTGCTTGCGCAACAAGTCGGTCAGTAGCCACTGGTTAGCTGTTGCGGGTACGCCATCAACGGTATTAAATGAGCTCATGAAGCTACCGGCACCTGCATCAACGGCCGCTTTGTAAGGCGGCAGGTAATCCTGGTACATTCTGATACGGCTCATATCAACGGTATTGTATTCGCGGCCGGCTTCGGCGCCGCCATATAAGGCAAAGTGCTTTACGCAGGCCATAACCGCATCGGCATTTTTCAGGCTGGCGCCCTGGTAGCCCTGCACCATTGCTTTGGCCACCTGCCCGCCGTACCATGGGTCTTCACCCGCACCTTCCGAAATGCGGCCCCAGCGTGCATCGCGCGCTATATCAACCATGGGCGAAAACACCCAGCTTAAGCCCTCGGCAGTTGCCTCTTTGGCTGCAATATGTGCCGATTGTTTGATCAGGCCCAGGTCCCATGTGGCCGACATACCCAAAGGAATTGGGAAAATGGTACGGTGCCCGTGTATAACATCCAATCCAAAAATCAGCGGAATATGTAGCCTGGAATTTTTTACCGCAGCTTCCTGTACTTCCCTGGTATGCGTAACGCCCCAGATGCCGAATACGCCACCAATAGCGCCTTTTTTAATTTTATCCTCAACACCTTTATTAACTACCGACCCGGTAGTTGGCGCGCCGATGGTAACCAGGTTAAGCTGGCCGATTTTTTCATCGAGGGTCATTTTTTTCATTAAACCACTAACAAAAACATCCATTTTGGCGTCCCCAGTTTTGTTTTGGGCCGATACCTTATTAAATGGCAGTATCACCAAGCAAAGCGGAATAACCCTGGCTATAAGTTGAGTTGAAAAATATTTGTTCATTTTTTAAATTTACGTTGTAGGGATATTGATTAACCAAATTTGGATAGGTAAAAGCGCGATTAAGCCCTTACATAACTATTTAATTAAAAATTATCGCTTATAATTGGCTATAACACAACAACAAAATGATTGTGTATAAAGTACACAATTGTAATTATTATAATTAAATAATCAAAGTATTTTTGTAGAATAGCAAAAATGTTGACCAAAGAAGAACTTATTGAGTACAGCGACGAGGCCCGTAAAAATTACCTCGAGCATATTTCTATTGATTGCGTTGTTTTTGGCTTTCACGAAGGCCAGATGAAAATACTCGTGCTTAAAAACATAGGGGAAGAAAAGTGGTACCTGCCCGGTGGCTTTGTGCTTAAGCGAGAACCCATTGAAATGGCCGCAAACCGCATCTTAAAAGAGCGTACCGGCCTCGACCAGATATTCCTGCAACAATTTCACGTATTTGGCGATCCCGACAGGTCAAAAGTTCATAATGACATGTATGGCAGTATGCTGCCGCCGGAACAAAACTGGTTTTCGGGCCGTTTTTTGACTATAGGATATTATGCGCTGGTTGATTTTTTTGAAGTTAACCCACAACATGATAAATTTTCGGAATTATGTACCTGGCGCGACCTGGATGACATGCCGTCATTGGAGCTTGATCACGAACTGATATTTAAAACCGCCCTTGATACCTTGCGCCTTCAGCTAAACTATCAACCCATTGGTTACAACCTGATGCCCAAGGAGTTTACCATGCCCGAACTGCAAAAACTATACGAAACCATCCTGGACAAAAAGCTGGACCGCCGCAACTTTCAGCGCCGGATTTTAGGCTTTGGCATCCTGAACCGTGCCGAACAGCCCCGCAAAGGAGGCGCCCATAAAGCACCTTATTTGTATTCGTTTGATTTGGAAGGCTATAAACACGCGCTGACAGAGGGTTTTAAGGGAGGATGGTAATTTTTAATTATTGAATTGGTGAATTAGTGATTTAGTGAATTGGGCCTTAAGTAAGATCTTATTCGAATGTCATGCTGAGTGGTAAAATCCGGGTACTCTGAAGGAGAAATGACATTTAAAAATAAACGACTGTCATCCTGAGTGGTAAAATTTCGCGAAATTCTGAAGGGAGAATGACATACAAAAATAAAAGACTGTCATGCTGAGGAACGAAGCATCTATTCGCGAACTTTTATCGGTTATGGATAGCTGATAGATCCTTCGCACCTGCCATTGACACATTTATAACTAACTGATTATCAATGCCAAAATTTGTCATCTGCAATGCCATTATTTGTGCGCAAATAAAACTTACTCAGGATGACAGGAAAATCGAACATGTCATGGATAGGTACCAAGCATTTACTCACAAACTTTTCTGTCAGGTATGCACAGCTGATAGATCCTTCGTACCTCAGGATTAGAGTGAAATTGGAATTGTAAAATTTTGAAACAAGTTTAACCACTTGCAGGAATTCGTTAAAAACCTACTCCGCCAAATACTCCATCTTTACCTGCACATTCAAACTTTCGCTCATTTTGGCAAACTGCCCCGAGTTACGGGTAAAATCCGGATCGGTATCCATGTACATATTGGTAATTTTCACCATTTCGGGATGCTTATCGGTGCCAATATTATAGGTAAGGCCTTCACCGCTCTCTAAACTTTTTTTAAGCTCCAAGTACTGCTTACCTGTTATAATGATCATTTTTTCTGCGGTCATATGTTTGTTATAATTGGTAATACTTAAACGGGCACAAATGGTTTTAAGTTATGTAATATTTATGCATTAAAGCTGCTACGCCAACCGGGGTATATTCCTGTTTATTATATTTACGTCAAATATAGATATAAACTGCCTTCATGATCAACCTTAAAAAATTACTCCCGTTGGCTTTGCTCCTTGGCGGCACAATGGCATCGGCACAAATAACCTTACCTATAAATACCACCCTGCAAAAAACATATACCAAAGGCACACGCACTACCGGGGGCGCACCAGGCAAAAACTACTGGCAAAACACTGCCGACTATACCATAAAAGTAAACTTCGCCCCTAAAACGCTTGAAGTTAGTGGCACGGTTGGTATCGATTATATCAATAACAGTCCCGATACCCTTAAAAAGCTTGGTTTTAAACTTTACCCCAACCTATATCAAAAAGGGGCGCCAAGGGATGCGGCTATATCGCCAAATGATGTAAGCGACGGTGTTAAAATAAAGTCGATCACTTTGGATAATCAGCCTGTTGATAGTACCAAACGCCGCGTTAATGCTACCAATATGTCGTTAAGTGTTAAACCTATCAGCCCAAAACAAAAAGTACATTTAGATATTGCTTATGCATTCACCCTCAACAAAACCTCGCACATTCGCGGCGGGCAGGTTGATCCCGGAGCTTTTTTTATTGCCTACTTTTTTCCGCGGATAGCTGTTTATGATGACATTGACGGATGGAACGATTTTCCGTACACCGGTTCGCAGGAGTTTTACAACGATTTTTGCCATTTCAATGCCGAAATTACCGTTCCGGGCGATTACCAGGTTTGGGCAACCGGCAACCTGAAAAATGCAGATGAGGTTTACAATCCTAAATATGTAAAGCTGATAACCACCGCGGGCAGCGCCGATAAAGTTACAGATATTGTTACCGAAGCCGATGTAGCCGCAGGCGATATCACCAAAAAGAATGCTACCAACACCTGGAAATTTGAAGCCGACAGCGTTACCGACCTGGCCTTTGCTACCAGCAACCATTATATATGGAAAGCCAGCAGCCTGGTGGTTGACCCGAAAACGAACAGGCGTACCCGCGTAGATGCTGTATTTAACCCGGCACATAAGGATTACTTCGCGGTAGTTGATTATGCCCGCAAAACGGTGGAGTCCATGAGCTATAAGTTTCCAAAATGGCCTTTCCCCTATCCGCACGAAACCGTTTTTGACGGCCTTGCCCAAATGGAATACCCCATGATGGTGAATGACAACCCGTTGGAACAAAGCGAAGACGCGATAGAACTGACCGATCACGAGATCTTCCATACCATGTTCCCTTTTTACATGGGTATTAACGAAACCAAGTATGCTTTTATGGATGAGGGCTGGGCCACCATTGGCGAATGGCTCATCAGCCCTGACATTGACCCTAAAATAACCGACCTGTATGGCATCACTGCCGTCGAAAACTCGGCAGGCAGCGAGCAGGACGTACCTATCATGACCCTTACTCCCGCATTAACCGGCATTGCGGGCTTTACCGACAATTACCCAAAACCAGGCTTTGGCTACCTGTACGTAAAAGAAATGCTGGGCGACAAGCTTTTTACCAAAGCCTTGCACAACTATATTAACCTGTGGCATGGCAAGCATCCCATGCCTTATGATTTTTTTAATTGCATGAACACCGGCGCCGGTATTAACATGAACTGGTTTTGGAAAAACTGGTTTTTTGACAACGGCATTCCCAACCTGGCCATTAGCAAGGTTACGCATATGGCGCAAAAATATACGGTTACCGTTACCAGCATTGGCAACAAAGCAGTACCCGTGCACCTTACGATTTTTTATGCTGATGGCAGCAAACAAGCAGTAGGAACAAGTATAGCAGCCTGGGCAAAGGGAAACAAAACAACAACACTTAACTTTGTAGCCAAAGGCTCTATTAAGCAAATTACATTAGGTACCACTTACGATGTAGATTCGGATAAGAGCAACAACATTTGGAAACCGTGAAAGAGAGTATCAAGTAGTTAGTATCAAGTATCAAGACTTTTTTATAAGATACTGGGGATTATACTTTTAAATTGTTTCGACACCGCAGGATAGATTAGCAACACGTGTCGTCCTTGATATATGGGTTGCCGAAAAATAGGTTCGGAGCGATTATTTCTAACATTACACTTCATCAAAGTCTTGATACTTGATACTAACTACTTGATACTGTAAAACTAATGAGAGCAAAACTACCCATAGATAAAATTACCGAACCGGCAAGTAAGTTCATACACCAGGAACATACCAGTGGTATTGTGCTTTTCATCAGCGTTCTGGTGGCTATAATCTGGGTAAACTCTCCATTCGCGCATGCTTATCACCAGCTTTGGGATATTAAGTTTTCGCTTGGTTTTGGCGCGCATGTACTTGATCATTCCCTACACCTGTGGATAAACGACGGCCTGATGGCCATCTTTTTCTTTGTAATTGGCCTGGAGCTGAAGCGGGAATTTATGGCCGGCGAACTATCAACCTTAAAAAAAGCATCATTGCCCATGGTGGCCGCCTTAGGTGGAATGATAGTACCTGCCCTCATCTATTTCGTCATCAATAAAGGCGCAGCATCCGAACATGGCTGGGGCATACCAATGGCTACGGATATTGCCTTCGCGCTGGCTTTGTTATCTGTTGCAGGCAAGCATATCCCTTCATCGGTAAAGGTATTTTTATCTGCCCTGGCCGTAGCCGATGACCTGGGCGCTGTGTTGGTAATAGCTATATTTTACAGTTCGCATATCGATTTTGCGCCATTAACCGTAGGCGTTTGCTTGTTAACCATACTTTTGGCTGGCAATAAGCTGGGCATCCGCAGCATTATATTTTACCTGGTTATCGGCTTCGCGGTATGGGTGGCCTTTTTACTTTCGGGCGTGCACGCTACCATTGCCGGTGTGTTGGTTGCCTTTACCATACCTGCACGTACCCGAATTAACGAACAAAGTTTTGCCGGCAACCTGCGGAAACTTTTGGCCAACTTTGAACAGCAGATCCCCAATAACAGCACACTTACCACACCAGAACAGCACCATACTATCGAAAAAATAAAAAAACTAAGCGCCGACGCCGAAACACCCTTGCAAAAAATAGAGTATGGCTTACATCCCTGGGTTGCTTTTATGGTGATGCCGCTTTTTGCGCTGGCAAATGCAGGTATCATTATCGGCGGCAATTTCTTTTCTTCCCTGCTTAACCCGGTAAGTATGGGCGTGATGATTGGTTTAGTGGCCGGCAAATTCGTTGGTGTACTATCGGCCACCTGGCTTACGGTAAAATTTGGAGCTCAGCTTCCTGCAAACTCCAATTGGAAACAATTGACCGGTGTCGCCCTGCTGGCCGGTGTTGGTTTTACCATGTCACTTTTTATATCCGGCCTGGCATTTAGTCATATTGAAATGGTTGACCAGGCTAAATATGGCATTTTATTAGCTTCGTTGCTGGCCGGGATCCTTGGAGTAATTGTGTTGAAGAGATCGTAGATTTTAATGCATGATTGGTGCTTAATTCCCCTACGCCCCTTATTTGTATTTAAGCAGCCATTAAATAAATGTGTTAAAGCTTTTCTATTTCTTCGATAGAAAGTTTAGTGGTTTTTGCAATAAATTCGATTGCTAAGCCTTCTTTTTTAAGTTCCCGTGCAATTGCTTTAGCTTGTTCAAGTTTACCTTTTTCTATACCTTCGTTCACGGCATAATCCAACACATTTTTATTATCCCACTTGTATTTTAAGCTGCTATCGTACATCTCTTTTTCCTCCTTTGTCAGATTAGTATATTCTGCAATACTGAATAATTTTTCAAATATGGGTTTCCGCAGGTAAGCCGGGATCTTATTCATTTGGCTAAGGTGTTTTAAAACATACAGCCATTTGTCAAGGTCGGTTTCCAGTTCGGCCTCCGTCTTTACAAGATTAATCAATTCAATATAAGTGTAGCCTAATTTATCGTAAAATATTTCACCCGTATGCCTGTTACACAGGCAAATATCATGCAGGTATTCATGTGCAGGCCTTGCTGCCAGTGTAAAATCTTCCAGCAAGGCCACCAGGTGTAAGCAAGCTATAATCCTGTAATTTCTTAATTCGCCGTTACAGCAAAATTAGCCAATGCCAGTGTACAATATAGCAATCCTGGTTCCCACAATCATCTAAAACGGCGAAGCCCTCAACGAAGTTAATCTGCACATCTGAAACTGCACATCTACAACTTCGCCAGCCTCACCACAATCACACTATGCCCTGCTAAAGTTTGCTTAAATTCTTTTTTAGTAGTTCCCATATCCTTATTCGCCCAGATATCGTGCAGCTTGTACGATGCTTTTGCAAAATCTATATCGATGTTATTGGCTTCGTTCTTTATAGCGTGATCGTTCCAGTTATAGGTTACCTGTTTTACAGACGTCGATCTGTTTAAAAAGCAAATGGCAACCTCATTATTAGTCAGTGGCTTTGCCCAAACCTCTAAACTATCGGCCTGGTAAATGCGCGATGCGGCAATGCCCAATACATCCTGGTCAATAGCTATGGCTGCTTTATTAGTCAGGATTGACTGTGTTTGGGGCGACATTTTACGTAAATCGTTACCGGCGGCTAATGGAGCGGCCAGCATACACCAAAGCGAGAAATGTGCTTTATCCTCGTTAAAGCTCATACCATTGCCTACTTCCAGCATGTCGGGATCATTCCAATGGTTGGGGCCGTTATATTTGGCAATTGCGGGCTGTTTATCTAAAATAGACATTACACTTAGTGCCGTCCAGTTGCCGTGGTGTTTATCTGTATCAAAACTGGCGGTGATATCGCCTGTGGTTCGGTAAAGCTCGCCCACGCCGCCTGCCCAAAGCCATGGCTGGTGGTTGCCCCATTCGCAAAGGCTGAAGGTAATTTCCCGGCCCGATGCTTTTAGCGCCTGGCTCATGGTGATGTAAGCTTCGCGGGCATTCAGGCTATCGGTATTACACCAATCGTACTTTAAAAAATCGACACCGTAGGATGCATATAAACGGGCATCCTGGTATTCATGCCCGCGGCTGCCGGGGTAACCCGCGCAGGTTTTGCTACCTGCACAGTTGTAAATACCAAACTTAAGCCCCTTAGAGTGTACATAGTCGGCAAAGGCTTTCATCCCGTTCGGAAACTTTTTAGGGTCGGCCACCAGGTCGCCATTTTTGTCGCGTTCCATGGTCATCCAGCCATCATCCAGCACAAAATACTTATAACCTGCATCGCGCATGCCCGTTGATACATAGGCATCAACCATGCCTTTCAGCAAGGGTTCGTCAATATTGGTCTGGAAAGTGTTCCAGGTATTCCAGCCCATAGGCGGTGTTGGTGCCAAATTACCAGCCTTATTTGCCGAGGCGTCTTTTGCTATCGCGACAGGTGCCGCAGCATCTGTGGTTTGCGCTATCGAGTTTCCGTAAGCTCCAATACTTAGCAGTACAACGGCCGTTAATTGTTTATATATTTTCATATGATGGTACTATGGTTAATTCGTTTAATAAGCTCTATACAAGCCCGGCTATTGTGATAGGGGCATTTCCACAGGCCAACTTTATCTTCGCCGCGCATTATACTGCCATCGGCTTTTATCCCCCAAAACCACTCCCCATTTTCATGATCGAGGATCTTATCCTTCACAAAAGCCCAGGTTTTTATGGCGATGTCAAGATATTTTTGATCGCGGCTTATTTGCCACGCGTTAAAAAAACCTACCATCGCTTCGGCTTGTACCCACCAATGTTTTTCTTTAACAAGGTGATCTTCGGTTGGTTCAAATTCATACCATAACCCTCCATCCGTATCCAAGCCCTCAATGGTAGCATCGGCTACCTGTATGCACATTTCTTCAATATCCTCTTCCCATTCAATATCATTTATTACCTCGGCGGCTTCCAGCAAAAGCCAGGTGGCCTCAATATCATGCCCGTACGATATGGTATCCGATTTTCGGTTCCAGTCTTCATCAAAAAACAATACCAGGTGATTGGTTTCCGGGTCGATAAAATGATCGAAAAAATTGCCTATCAAGGTTTGAATCTGAATCCTCAGCTTCTTATCCGGCCAAATTCGGTATAGGTTGGTGTAAGCTTCCAATACATGCAAATGGGTGTTCATGGTCTTTTTTTCGTTGGCATCTTTGGCGCTCAGTCGTTGGTCGCCAAGGGGCTGCCAGTCGCGGGCAAAGGCCTCCGTGTAGCCCGTTTTATCAGCATCATAGCTTTTTTTAACCAGTAAATGATATAGGCTGATAGCCCGATCCCTGGCTTCCTTTAAGCCCGACGCCCTATAGTATTCACTCAGCGCGTAAATGGTAAAGGCGCTGGCATAAACCTGTTTTTTTGTATCCAGTTTTTCGCCCCGATAGTCAACAGACCAGTATACTCCGCCAAATTCCGGATCGATAAAATTCCGGCAGATGTATTCATAAGCCCGGTGCGCCATTTGCAACGCTGCATTCTCGGGTTGCAGGTTATAAGCCGCCGAAAAGCTCCACAGTATCCTTGCGTTTAATACGGAACCTTTAGGTGCATCGGGATTAGCGTTATTGTCGTTATCTATTTGGCCTAAAAAACCGCCGTAAGCTTCGTCGGGCGTGTGTTTTTGCCAGTAGGCAATGATGTTGTGTAGTTGGGCGACGAGCTCGGCCTGGAGAGTAGGCAATATCTTTTCAAGCTCCTCTTTTGAGCGGAGATGCGATGGATGCCTTGGTTGCGATGGTGTACTATCCGTCATTATTTAGCAGCGACTTGCTCCGACAGGAGCTACCTGTTTGTAGAAATACCAACCAAATTATCATTTGCCTCGTAAAGGCTACCCATCGCCGATATAATTGTCGGCTATGCAAATTCAGGGGTGGCACCTACGACGCAAAATACTTTTTGTTATTTATATGCTACAAACAGGTAACTCCTACGGAGTATCTTAGCCTTTTTTATCTTAAACTAATACTACAAATGTTATGCGTTGTATTGGGCGATCTCCTTATTCCTATCAATAATCCCATAAATCGCATCTACCGAAGTTGACGACTTAAAGCCATCTGCAGGAGTATTCACCACGTAGTCAATCAGCTTATCAACTGTGGTGGTAGCCACATGCATCCGGGTATCCGACGATGCATAGTAAATATACACCGGACCATCTTCATCGGCAATCCAGCCGTTGCAAAAAACCACGTTTGATACATCGCCGATACGTTCCTCGCCTTCGGGCGCTAAAAAATAACCTCCGGGTTTGTGCACTACTTTGGTCAGGTCATGCAAATCGGTCATGAACATGTACAGTACATAACGCAGGCCGGCGGCAGTATTGCGTACCCCATGTGCCAGGTGCAGCCAGCCTTTAGCGGTTTTAATAGGTGTTGGGCCCTGGCCGTTTTTGGCTTCGTAAACGGTATGGTAATTTTTATTGTGGATGATGGTTTCCTGGTCGATTACCGCGTTTTCCATGCTGCCTGTGAGGCCAAAGCCGATGCCGCCGCCGGTACCCGCGCTGATAAAACCATCCTGAGGACGGGTATACAGGGCATATTTGTCATCCACAAACTCCGGGTGCAAAACCACGTTGCGCTGTTGCGGCGATTTAGTCTTCAAATCGGGCAGGCGCTCCCAGCTTACCAGGTCCTTAGTACGGGCGATGCCACAGGCCGCGATGGCCATAGATTGATCATGGGCCGGCGCTTCGGGGTCGCGACGCTCGGTGCAAAATAAGCCGTAAATGTAGCCGTCCTGGTGCAGGGTTAGGCGCATATCGTAAACGTTGGTATCCGGTTCGCCGGTTTGTGGCAGGTTGATGGGATAATCCCAAAAAGTAAAATTGCTGATGCCGTCGGGACTTTCGGCTACGGCGAAAAACGACTTACGGTCTACCCCTTCTACCCTAACCACCAACACATATTTGCCGTTGAATTTGATAGCGCCTGCATTGAATGCAGCGTTGATGCCAAAGCGCTCCATCAGGTACGGATTAGTCCCCGGGTTAAGATCATACCGCCAGTTGATGGGAGTGTGCGCCGCGGTTAACACCGGATTTTTATACCGGTTAAAAACGCCGTTGCCCGCACCTGCTACCTGGTTTGGCTTGTTTATGAGTTGTTGCTGCTCCTGTTGCAGCAGGGCCAGCCTTTGTTTAAATTCAGGGGTCATAGCTATTATGTTGTCAATAATCTTTTAGTTTATTCCACCAGGTTTTTTTCAGTATCAGCATGATAACGGCCAGCAACCCCGCTGTAACCGCCAATGATAGCTTTTGGTTGAGGATAAGGTACATAGGCAGTATGGTGAGGCATAATTGCCCTATGGTACCTATCACCACGTTAAACATATTGAGCTTAAAGTTTTTGTTGGGCACAAAACTATCATCACCGGCCATTACCAGTTTTTTTACCGGGCCCCAGGCCCCCCATGGCCTTACATTGCTGTAAAAGGCTGTTAATACGCCCATATCTGTCGGCGCGGTTGCGTAAGAGCCGATAACCGAGCCCGCCAGCGATATTAAAAACAACAACGGGAACCAGTACAATAACCCGCCAGGCGGGATAAGTAGCGAAAACACCATGGCCGAAACAATGCCCGACAGCATGCCGAAGAAAAAACCGCTGGCATTGAAGCGCCACCAATGCCATTTTAATACGTTGGACGCCACATAGCCGCCATACAGGGCCGATACTATCCATTGCAGCACACTGTTTACATCGCGCACAAAAAAGCCGAGGATAACCCCTACTGCCACCACAGTTACACCCACCAGGTAATTCATGGTTATTATATTTTTGGTGGATGCTTTAGGATTAAAATATTTAAGATAGATATCGTTAACAATATATGCCTGTGCCGCGTTCATAGTACCGCTGAATGTACTCATGAAGGCACCTAACAAGCCCGCCAACAGCAGGCCTACCAGGCCAACGGGTAAAAAATTATTGATAACCGCGGGCAAAATCCTTTCAAAATCAATACCCCCTGTGGCATCCTCCAGGTTCATTTCGCGGTAATACAGCAAACCCAGGATGGTTAAACTTACAATGAGCGAATAACGGATGGGCAACAAAATAATGCTTACAAAACCGCTCATTTTACTGGCATCCTCGGGCGAGCGGGTTGACAGTATCTTCTGCATATCATAATTAGGTGCAGGCCCGGCCAGCGCGGCGAAAAAACCCTTGAAGGTCATCATCATAAAAAACAACGCGAACAGCGAATAACCGTCGTCGTTTATCTTTTTATTTACCTCGTTAACGATGCCCGACCAATTCAAATCCAGGTGTTTGCCAAAAAACGGGCTAAACCACCCATCCGGTACATTCAGGCTGTGGCCGGCTAATTTATGGGCAGCGATAAAACCAATCCAGATACAGGCAACCGTCATCACACTGTACTTGACCATATCGCCCAAAACGATGCTGTGCATGCCTCCCAAAATGGAATAAAACATGGCAAACAACGTGAATACGATACCATACAAATGCGGCACATATTGCGGTGCAACGTTAAACGGCACATATCCTTTTACCAAATCCCAGGGGATAAATATCTCGATAAACTTGCCCAGCCCGATAAACCCATAAGCCAAAAAACCCAGGCAACTTAACAACGCGAATGCTATAACCACCAAATGCGAAGCATGTACGCCCGGCCCGGTTTTACCAAAACGGGTAGCCAGCCACTCGGCCCCGGTGGCGGCGTTGGAGCGGCGCAGCCAGCGCGACAGGTACATCATCAAAAACACCTGGTTAAATACCGGCCACAACCAGGGGATCCAGATACTTTTCATGCCGTATACAAAGCACAGGCTCACCATCCACATGGTACCGCTGATATCAAACATGTCGGATGCATCGCTTAAACCCAATTTATACCAGGGCAGCGATTTGCCGCCAAGCATGTAGCTTTCCTTGTTTTCGCGGGCTTTTTTACGATACCACAAACCAATAAAAATGGTGCTCAGCAGGTACAGAACGATGATGGCGATATCTACTAAGTGGAGCTTCATTCTCTTAATTTGAAAATTTGAGGATTTGAAAATTTGAAGATTTTCAAAATCTCGTCAAATTATTAATTGGCGTATTCAAAAGTGGGTTTATAAAAGCTATTTTTATAATACTTTTTTAACCTATTATTTTATTTATCGATATCCTATCAACAAAACTTGCAAAATCATCGCTTTTTTCGGCATATAATAACCAATCATTTTCGGATGCTTTTCGGGGTTCGTTGGACGTTGCTTCGGTAACCTTAAGGTGCTCGGCGGGGTGTTCGGAGGTACTCTTAACGGTTGACAAGTATCTAATGCGCACCTCTACAGAAACGATAATAACCACCAAAAGAGTCACAATTTTCATATCGAAAACATTGTTCTTCAATAGTACGCCAGCCCCGGAAATGCCCCATTTTCAAATCTTCAAATTCTCAAATTTTCAAATTAAATAAACACCCTGTTCCCCGTATACGTTTCCCTGAACTCCTTTGGGATGCACAGCTTTTTGCGTTTAAAAATGCGGTTAAAGTTGGAGATATTGTTAAAACCGCATTTATAAGCTATCTCGGCTATGGTGGCAGTCGAGTCTATCAGCATGCGGGAGGCATGGCCCAGGCGAATCTCGTTCAGGCTGTCAATGAAGGTTTTACCGGTGCGTTTTTTGATAAACCTGCTGAACGAGGCCTCGGGCATATTGGCTATTTTGGCTACTTCGGCAAGGGTTACCTGCTTGTTGTAGTTTACATTCATGTGCTCAAACACCTTTTCAATCCGGCGGCTGTTGTAATAAAATTTATCGTTGGCGAAGCTGGGATCCGATAACATCTTCATATTGCGCGAGATAGACAGATCATGCAGTATCGACATCAGCTCCAGCACCGAATCAAAGCCACTCTTTTTATCCAACCCCTGGATGCGGTCGCGTAAAGCCGTGATAGTCTCTGGCGAAAATACGATACCCCGCTGCGACCGCTCCAGCATACTTTTCACAAAACTTAACTGGTTGCGTTTCAATAGTTTTTCGTCAAACAAATCCTTATGAAACTGGATAGTTACCTCGGTAATCTCCTCGCTTTGGCATTGGTGGGTAAACCAGGCATGGTACAGGTTGGGGCCTATCAGCGCCAGCTCCAGCTCCTCTATCATCTCAATATGGCCCCCCACAACGCGCTTGGCGCCTTTGGCGTTGATAATCAGATTCAACTCATACTCGTCATGGTAATGCAGCGGAAAATCAAACTTCTTTTTAACCCTCGAAAAAATGGTAAAACAGTCGCTGGGGGTTAGCGGCGTAATCTCGCGCATTACATTATTGGTGATCATGATTCTTGAACCGATTTAAAAAGGCAACCAATGATACATATTTAACATCAGGATATCAAATAATTTACCTCTTTATAAGTTTTCAGTCCTTATTTACCTGGGATTTGCGCCAGCCGACGCAACAACAAAAAATTGTTACCGGTTAAAAAACAGTCCAAAAACTGAATTAAATGGCCCGGTATACATCAAAACCCTCTAACAAATGTTCAATTAATTCACACAAATACCTAATTAGTTTCAACAAAAACCACAAAAATATCCAAAAAAATTACAAAAAAATAACGCTTTTTTTAACCGCCTGTTGCATTCATATAAATTTTAACTTTTAGGTTTGCACCAGGCAAATTTTAACTTTTAACCTTTTGAGTCAGTTCATAAAATATACCCCGTTCAGGCTAAAATTAAATTAAGGATAGTCATAGTAATTGATGGCATTATAATTGACCTGTTTCAAGTCCGAAGTCGAAAGCCCAAAACCGAAAAGTCGGAAGCTGACATTTGCAGACTTTTAATTTAAGACTCGGAACTTAAGACTTAGTACTCAGAACCTAAGACTTTAAACTCATAACTTAAGACTTAGAACTCATAACTATATAATGGATACCGCACAAAGCACCAAACCTACCATACGCAAAAGGGTAAACAAGTTTAAGCAAAGCATTACCGACTTCCTGATAAGCCTGTACCGCATAAACCAGTTTATCCTGCGCTTCTTCAGGGAGGCCTTTATGCCGCCGTTCGAGCTTAAAGAGGTTATGCGCCAGTGTTATGAGGTTGGCGTGCGCTCCTTCACCCTTATTACCGTAACCGGCTTTATTGTGGGGCTTATATTTACCAAGCAGTCGCGCCCGTCGCTATCACAGTTTGGGGCCACATCATGGCTGCCTTCGCTGGTATCTATAGCTATTATGCGGGCGCTGGCGCCATTGGTTACGGCGCTTATCGCATCGGGCAAGGTAGGCTCGGGCATTGGGGCCGAACTGGGCTCTATGCGGGTAACCGAGCAAATTGATGCCATGGAAGTATCGGGCACCAAACCTTTTAAATACCTGGTGTGCACCCGGGTACTGGCCACTACGCTTACCATCCCCATCCTATCTACCTATACCGGCTTTATAGCCATGTTTGGCGGTTATTTAAATGTGGCCCAAAACGAGGGCACCACCTGGACCACCTTTATACAGGAGTTTTTTGATCCCTTAACGTATACCGATTTTGTAGCCTCGCTTGTCAAATCCGTCGTATTTGGGTTTACCATAGGCATTGTGGGCTGCTACCAGGGCTACAACAGCAGCAAAGGTACCGAGGGCGTGGGCAAAGCCGCCAACGGCGCGGTAGTTACCGCCATGTTTTTGGTGTTTATTGAAGAAGTAATTATTGTACAGATAACCAGCTGGTTCCGTTAATCGATTTAACATGGAAAAGAAAATTGTAAACGCCGACCATAACAACCCTGTTATCACCATCCGGGGGCTCGAAAAAGCCTTTGAAGACTACCACGTACTCCGCGGTATCGACCTTGACCTGTACCAGGGCGAAAACCTGGTGGTACTGGGCCGCTCGGGTACCGGCAAATCTGTATTAATAAAAATCATATCCGGCCTATTAACGCCCGATAAAGGCGATATCACGGTATTGGGCCATAACTATGCCCAGATAAGCGAAAAGGAACTACAGGAACTGCGTATCCGCATTGGTTTCTCGTTCCAGAATAGTGCTTTGTATGATAGCATGACGGTGCGCAAAAACCTCGAATTTCCGCTGGTGCGCAACCGCAGGGGCATTAGCCGCCATGAAATTGATACCGCGGTTGAAACCGTGCTGGATGCTGTTGGCCTGTCGCAAACCATTAACCAGATGCCGTCCGAGCTTTCGGGCGGGCAGCGTAAGCGCATCGGCATTGCCCGTACCCTTATCCTGAACCCCGAAATTATGCTGTACGATGAGCCAACCGCCGGCCTGGACCCTATTACCTGCATCGAGATTAACGACCTGATTAACGAGGTACAGCAACGTTTCAACACTTCATCCATTATTATTACACATGATTTAACCTGCGCCAAACAAACCGGCGACCGCATTGCTATGCTTTTAGACGGCCGGTTTCAGCGCACCGGCAGTTTCGACGAGGTATTTGATACCAACGACAGCCGGGTTAAACCGTTTTACGACTATAACTTTATCCAATAAAAGATACATTACACCATTATTATGGACGCATCAGAAAATAAAAAAGCAATCACCGTAGGCCTGTTCCTAGGCCTCGGCCTCATATTGTTTATCGTTGGCATTTTTACCCTTGGCGGCCAGCAAAAGGCCTTTGTAAAAAACATCAGGCTCAGTTCGGTCTTCAGCGATGTGGCCGGGCTTAAAAAGGGCAACAACGTTTGGTTTTCGGGCGTAAAGGTGGGCACCATCAGCTCCGTGCGCTTTGAAGGACCATCGCAGGTGCGGGTGTCCATGAGTGTGGACCAGGCAACCCAGCAATACATCCACCGCAACGCGCAGGCCAAAATAAGCAGCGATGGACTAATAGGCAACAAGATCATTGTAATTGACGGCGGCAGCCCCCAGGCCCCCGAAGTACAGGATGGCGACGTACTACAGGCCGAAAAACTCCTCTCTACAGATGATATTCTGAAAACCCTGCAGGACAACAACCAAAACCTGCTGGCCATAACCGGCGACTTTAAAACCCTTAGCCACCAGATTTTACAAGGCAAAGGCACCATTGGCGCGCTGATGGCCGATAATACCATGGCCCTGCAGCTGCGCGCCGCCATGAAAAACCTGCAAACAGCCACGCAAAACGCCGCGGTAATGGCCGCGTCGTTAAACACCTTTAGCAATAAGCTAAACACCAAAGGCGGTTTAGCAGATAAAATGCTGACCGATACGGCCACCTTTAACCACATCCGCATGGCCGTAAACCAGCTGCAACAAGCGGCAAACAACGCCAGCACCCTCACCAACAACCTGAACAAAGCCAGCGACAAACTTAACCGTACCGACAACGCCCTTGGCGTACTCCTAAACGACCCCAAAGCCGCCGTTAAAGTACAAACCACCCTCGACAACCTCCAACAAAGCTCCATCAAACTAAACGACGACCTGGAAGCCGCCCAACACAACTTTTTCCTGAAAGGTTTTTTTAAGGACAAAGCCAAAAAGGCGAAGGCGGATAGTTTGAAAAAGGCGGGGCAGTAGCCCCCTCTAAATCTCCCCCGGAAGGGGAGACTTTAATTGCACAAATCCGAGGATATTTGCAGAGAAATTGATTTACCCGGTTCCAGCCAAAAATTCCGTAGCTGTTCGCAGGCTAATATCCCTTGTCATGCTGACGAAGGAAGCATCTATTAATGAACTTTTTCACCATCGGAAAGCGAAGGAAATTATTGCACCCTTACGCACCGAACAGCCAGGCAGTCCTGTCTTGGTTCCTGATTCTTGACTCTTGATTCTTTTCCTGCCGTTGCCTGCGGCCCGCGCTTTACACTCATACGCGCACATGGCCTTAGGCGCGGGCCGGTATCCGTTTCAATCGCTAACGGGAGACGCGGGAATCGTGAGTTTGATTTGATTAGGTAACAAGATATATGTGCGATAGTGAGGTTATTAAGTTTTTCACCTTTAGATGTTAATAATCGACGTTGTGTGGAAAGATTTATTTCCGGTCACGTTTTTGACAAAACCGAACGTTAAATGCGTTTAAATAACGGTTTTGATTTTGGGAAAAACTACAATTACCCCGCCAATCTCAAAACCTCAAAAAGCGAAGGTTATAGTACTTATCTTTATGTAATCAAAAAAATAAGCTATGACATTAACAGCAAAAGAACTATTGGCAAATCCGTTTTCTTCGGATAATGGACAGTTTGAATTCAGATTTGAATTTGAGACATCACTACTTTATATTACAAAACTGTTTGATGGAACAAAGAAGATTTATCCTATCACAACCTATTGTGATAGCGGAAAGGAGTATGTTAGAATCAATAACATCATTTCAAAACCTGCTACCAAAATGTATGAGTTCTTATCATCAATTTATGATGTGGAGTATTCTTTAAGAAGCAAAGAAGATTCCTTCTTAGCATCAGTCAATGAATTAGGTGAATCTATGACCACGATAAACGGAAATTTCACTTATAAGTTTAACTTCACGAAAAAGGAATTTGGTAATTTCACATTAACTGACAACCGCAAGTGGGAAACAAACGGCGGTAATTTTTCCTTACTATTCAGTACCGAGTCAAACAAATGGCATCTCAGTTTTGAGTCTAATTACATCATAAAAACGAATTTGGGGGAAATGAGTTTAATGGGTGCTGATATGGATAACCTATCCAATTACATTAATAAAATTTCCAACTAATAATTTACTTTCCAGTTTTTGGGTATTCTATAAAAGAGCAAACTATTTATCTGAAAGAGATAAATGGCAAAGCTTTCAAAACAAGAAATTAAAGAATCCGTTGTCCGTAGAGTTCCGTTGTTCGAATGTCTTCGACTTCGAACGCATATGCCTTTAGTTTGCAGCTACCTTGATACGCAGCTAAATCCGCATAAACAAAAAGTCAATACAAGCATCGGAATTCAGCGTTAACAGATTAATAATTACTATTGTAGTATAATATGGTATGCAAATTGTATTACCTTTGCGTAGTACTTTAAATCCTACATGAATAAAGCAGAAGCTGTAACAGGTATATCATTAAGCCAATGGGAAGTTGTTAAACCTAACGACACTTCATTGTACTATGATTGTGATGCCATTATTGAAGCCTATTTTAAAGGTAAGGCCGATGGCCTGGCCCAGCAAGATAAGCTATCTTTACACCAATTTTCTGAAAATTTTGAATTAGCTCAAAAAAATATAATTGAAGCGCTAAATCAAGTTGAAAAAAATGGCTTTATTCCTCTTGGCGCATATCTCAAATTCAGATCGTTATTTTCTTTTAAAGCCATCCTTTTAGTAAAAGAGGAAGATTTTATTAACGGGTTGTTTTTAAAAAACTACGTTTTTTTGGCAAAATTTGAAAAAGAAATCCAATCAGATTTTTATACTTTAAAATTTTCTTTTTTGAATGGTATCCCGGATGCTTTAGACGAAGATTTAATGAGCGATGGATTTAAGATAAAATTTACCCCGGTACATGAGGCTGAAGCACGCTGAACATAACGAAGAGTTATGTTTAATCATAAACGCACTTCCTGGTAATAAATATAATGATTGGGTTGTAACCACAGCCTTTTACTCGTGCATACATCTTGTGGAACACAAGTTATTTCCACTTGAAGTAAATGGAAAAACGTACAAAAATTTCAACTCCTATTATCACGCTTTTTTTGTAAATACCAACAATTCATTAAGTAAGCACGAAGCAAAAATTGAATTGGTAGATGTTTACATCGCAACCGTTTCAAGTAATTACCGGTGGCTGTTTGATGCCTGCATGAATGCAAGGTATAAAAACTATATCGTAAGCGATATGATAGCTACTATCGCAATTCAAACTCTAACACTCATAAAAAAAGCTTGTATTTAGTATTCCGCTTTCATTAGCGCTACTCCCCCATGTTGCGTGTTGTCACCAACAGGCCAATTATTGTCGATAAAGAATAGTTTTAGGGATACCTTTTAACGAATTTGCTCCCCCCGCTGCTCTAAGTCTCTGCCGAACAACACTGAACAAAAAGTTACATCAAACAACCCTATATTATCAGTTTTTTCAGAACTCATAACTAAGCCCGCCCTGGAATATAAATGAGTTCTGACGATAGGCTACATTGGCTACCCGGTCGTTTAATTTGCCGAATCCGTCGAATGGTACTTTTTGATCCATATTAAATGTTTCCAGCCTTTGCAAAAAAGTATGGCCGGCAACCAGGTTCAATTTCCATCGCCTGCTAAGTTTAAGGTCGTAAATGAGTCCTGCACTATTTTGCCTCAAATGTATATATTGATCTTTTGCGTCGCCGTTCAGGCGGTACATGCTGCCGTTGAGCGACGCTGTAACACCCAGTGATTGCATTGCCGACAGCTTATACTTTAAAGAAGCCCTGGCAGGTATAATGCCCGTAAGGCTTAGCCTGTTGCTAATCGTCCAGTCGATATCAGGTAATGGCAACAGAAACTTACCCGAATAGTTGCTGGTATAAACAAGCGTGACGCCGTATTTGAAAGACTTGCCCTGGCGAAAGCCTACCCGTATACCGGCAGTGTACAGAATATCCTCGGCACCGATACTCTGCTTAAAGTCGGAACCAACAGTTGCCAAACCCACAAAACTGATACTGGTGCTGCGCGAAAGCGAATAATTTACCAGCAGGGGAATGGTGATGGAATGAAATTGGTTGCCGCCTATATTTTGCCCGCCCGAAAGAAAAAGTCCCTGGTAGCGGACGCCTGTTTTTATCAAAATAGGATGAGGTGCCGAAAAATCTTTATACACAGGTAAACCCACATCTACAATAGGTTGCTGTATGGTAAGGGTATTTGCGCCGGCATCAACCGGGGCTATACTATTGGTTACTGTGACACCAACCAGCAGGGGTGCTGTAGTAGTTAATTTTTTGTGCATACTGCTGCTATCGGCGCTTTGGCAATAGCTGAGTATAGGCAATAGCATGCCCATAAGAAAAAAGCTTCTTTTCATTTTTTGTCGATATGTTTGTTGGATGAAAGGGTAGTTACGTTAGCAAGGGGTAACTACACCAATTAATTTCAGCATTGTTTTGTCAAATTCTTTTCTTTCCTCTTCTATTAGTTCTGCAGATAGCACCGCGTCAAATTTCGCAAGGATACCGTCGGCCTGTTTTGCCACACTGTCGCCGCTTGCCGTCAATTTTACATAGGTTTTGCGCTTATCAACGGTATCAGGGATTACCTCCACAAAATCTTTTTTGAGTAAAACTGATATCGTTCTGTTAACTGAAGCTTTATCGCGCCCCAGGTCTGTACTGATCGTTTTTTGAGATGCCCCGCCTGAGTAATACAGCACCATCAAAACCGGTACCTGGTCCATCTGAAGCGGAAAGTTGTGTCCACTGAAAATTTTGTCACATTCTTTATATACCCTATGATAAAGGGCGCCTATTTGTGCTACCAGCGAAGGCGGGACAGGATGTTCAACTTTACGATTCATGATACAAATGTATAAATATTGGTTGATATATCAACCAATATTGAAAAAACTTTCCACTACATCACTCCCTCCGTTGATACTGAGGGGCGAAGCATTTAAAATATCGAATGCATCTTAATTCTTGACTCTTACATCTTGACTCTTTTCCTGCCGTTGCCTGCGGCCCGCGCTTTACACTCATACGCGCACAAGGCATTAGGCGCAGGCCGGTATCCGTTTCAATCGCTAACGGGAGGATGCGGGAATTATGAGTTAGGGCTTCCAACAAAATCGTGATTTACAGGCGGCGACAGGCGACAGGGTTTATATTTACACAATTATTCTGTATTTTTGATTGAACAGTAATATCAGCAACAATGCAAACAACTTACAGACTAAAGGCGCAGGAGATCAGCATGGCATTTCTGAAATCCCTGAAAACAATGTTTGCCGGGCAGGAAGTCGAGATAACTGTAAAATCTGTAGACAGTCCTCAAAAAAAATCGGCCAGCCCTGTAAACAGCAATTTACTGCAAATGATAAAAGACAACCGCAAGGCAGCTCCCGTAATTTCTCCGGATGTGGATATCAGGACATTAATTGATAATTCACACAACCCGGTTGGGGGCGAGTAGGATGAATTATATCGACACAGATGTATTGACCCATTCACTTGTCAATCAAAATTCAAATTTACATTTGAAGGTAAATGATATGATAGAAGATATGGTTACAACTCAAACTCTTCTCATATCCTGGCTCAGCATCCAGGAACTTGGATTTGTACTTGCCAAACTTGATCAGCCAACTTCGTTTATTACAACAAAATTAAACCAATTAATGTCATCGTCCCCCGTTCAATATGGTCTTGATGAATTTAAAAGGGCCATGGAATTGGCATTATCGATAGGATTTAAAGACTTTAATGACTGCCTGCACACCGCCATAGCCGAAAAACATTGCACAGACCTATACACCTGTAACTATAAGGATTTTAAAAGAATTCAACCGCTTACGAAACTAAATATACATTTTCTATAAATCTAAGAACGGGCAAAGTACGACTCCCCCGTTGATACTTAGGCACGAAGCATCTCATTAGAATATCGAGTGCATCTTGATTCTTGACTCTAATCTCTTGATTCTTTTCCTGCCGTTGCCTGCGGCCCGCGCTTTACACTCATACGCGCACATGGCATTAGGCTCGGGCCGGTATCCGTTTCAATCGCTAACGGGGATGGGGAATTGCGGGTTAGGGTTTCCAACAAAATCGTGATTTGCATGTGGGGCACATGGGACACGCGTGTGCCAGTTTTGGATGGAAAATTCACTCACGCAGTCCCCTCAGGGTCTCTCGGCAGAGGACCCTGAGGTAACCGATCATCTCGCATCAACGCGGCTTCGGGATTACGACCTGTGTGCAACCGCTCGGTCCTCTGCGAGAGACCCTCCGCGGGGACGGAAATCGAACAGCAGATTCGGGATTGTGTACCGTGACCAGTGGCGGGATGTATCTCCTGTATGTGAAATAGTTGATTTTTATTTTAGACCTAAATGAGAATGTTGCGGTTAAGAAAACCTTATCCTTATTGGCACGGAGCAAAAAAACTCAAAATGGATTTAGAAAAAATGTCAAACATATTAGGTGCTGAAACGGTTAAAAAAATCTACGATGACGGTCTATCTCAACCTGTCCAAGAGACTGGTAAAATGCTAACTGATTTTATTAAAGCTGCGAGACTTTTTACCGCTCCTTTTCAATTACTTGCATCCTATCAGGACAGATTAAGTAAATATTTTGAAAATATTAAAAATTCGGTTCCAGTAGAAAACCAAATAGAGGCACCCGCATCTTTAAGCGGGCCAATAATAGACCGATTAAAATATTTAGACGAACAAAATTATTTAACAAGCTTATATATCAATTTGTTGACGAGGGCAATAGATAAAGAAAGAATTAACGAAGCACATCCTGCTTTTTTGCATATAATTGACCAACTTTCCCCGGATGAAGTATTTCTATTGCATAAAATAAAGTACATCATTAATATTGACTATCAATGTATACTTGACTATGACGGCAATCAAAACATTCTCTCTAACCCCCGTATAACTGATATTGAATTTGATTTGCAAGAATTTGCTTTCCCAGAACACATTATAATGTACCTCGAACATTTAGAAAGTTTAAATTTAATTAACAACACGTTAATTTCGGGAGACGAAGTTAAAAACGAGTATATCAAGCAAATCAGAATCACGAAAACCGAATTTGCTAATTTATTTCTCAAAGCTTGTATTCCTGATAGCAACATACAAGCGTAATAAAATCCTGTTTACAAATGTGTGAGAGACTCCGCGGGGACGCCAAAGGCAAAGCCGCATCTAAATTAATTTAGCGATGATAACTGAAGGCTTCGCAATTATTAACAATTTCTGTACCCCGTCAGGGTCTCTCCAATGCTATTAAGTTAAGCTATTCAACCCCGTAGGGGTATAACATTTGTAGAAAAAATAGAAAAATAATGCTCCGTGCCGTAGGTACGGAACTTATGAAGCGTACCTACCTTTGGTCTTACAAAGACAATTTATCAGTAAATATTGTTGTTGTTGAAATGGGGGGTCTGGGGGGTGTTAAAAACTAAAAACTTTGTGGAAAACGTTATTATAAAAGGCAGGGTGAACTTTCGTACCTCCTATGTTTTTGAGAACTAAGTGCCGTATTAGTCCCTGCCTTTTATGATTGCCCAAGGCCCAGCTAGAATACTCTCTTTGCTTCAACAAAGGTAATTGGCAAAAGGCAATTT
>NZ_JBFUCY010000027.1:0-93397 GCF_056404995.1 Mucilaginibacter sp. P2_A5 | reverse complement strand
AAGTAATCCTGCTTTGAGCTCATTAAGCCTGAGCCCAGCTTCTACGCTGACAGTTATAACGGGCAGCAGCACGGTAAATTATCAAACGTCGGTATTGGCTTCGACGTCAAGCATAACTGTTACGGCTGCAAGTGCAGATCCAAACGCGGTAATAAGGATTGAGGGCAATGTGGTGTTGAGCGGAAGCGCATCTGCACCGATAACGCTGAACGAAACCGGAGCAACTGTTATTCTTGTTTCTGTAACAGCCGAAGATGGTGCCACTATTCGTACATATTCCATTACCGTGTACAAAAACGGATCAAGTAATACTTCAATAAGTTCATTGGCATTAAGCCCTTCAAGCCCATTGTCGGTAACAACGGGTACCAGTAATATAAATTATCAAACCTCGGTATCGGTTACTACAGCTACTGTTGCCGTTGTAGCTACAGCTTTAGACCCGAATGCAGTGATACGGATTGAGGGCAATACGGTAGCCAGCGGGGTTACATCCGCCCCGATAACACTAAATGCAACCGGATCAACTACAATCCATATTTCAGTTACAGGGCAGGATGGTGTCAGCGTCCGTACTTATTCCGTTGTCGTAAATAAAAATGATCCGGGTAATATGAGCTTAAATTCATTGCTTTTAAACCCGCCAACCGGTATTGCAAAAAAATCAAATGACGTTGCCAGCCGAAATATCACCGTTCACCAGGCCTTGTCACCAAATAGCGATGGTATTAACGATGTGTTCACCATTGATGGTATTGAAAATTATGCCGATAACCGCCTGAGCATCATGAATGCCGGCGGGGCATTGGTATACGATGTAAAAGGCTACGGAAGTAACGGTAACGTGTTTAATGGCCACTCCAACAAGAGCGGAGCGATGCAGAAACCGGGAACTTACTACTACTCGTTAGAATATAAGGATGGTAACGAAACTAAACGTAAAACAGGTTATATCATCCTGAAATATTAACAGGAACCGAGCAGAGGCCTGACAAGGAATATTAATAACCCCGGTTGCTGATACTAAATAGGCAACCGGGGTTTGCCGTAATTTATCTGCCAATGAAGGGTGAAAATAGCTGGTTAAGGGCGGCAATTTAGGCTGATAAACCCCTTGGTCAAGTTTATAATTCAAGCTATCATTACTAAGTTTTTCATGAGCAGGTTACGAGGGATTAAGTCCGAAAATTAGCCTTGCATGAAAGAGTAATAACTTAACACTAAACACACCGGATAACAGGATTACAAAAATGCTCAATAAAAAAAATACGATAACGCTGAGCCTGGTACTTGCATTGGCAACTTGTAGCAAGGTTTTTGCACAACAACAAATTTATAGTTACAGCCAATATGCAGATAACCTTACGGCGGTTAACCCGGCGTACTCAATACTTGATAAGGCCGGATCGGTAAGCGTGTTAGGGCGTAAACAATTTATAGGTATAGATGGCGCGCCGAGCAGCCTGATGCTAAATGCTAATTTTCCAATCGAGTCGATAACAGGCGCGGCGGGGGTATATGTATTGAATGACCAGGCTGCCGTTGAGCACCAGATAGAGTTTAACGCGTTTTTTGCAAAGGGTATTCAGCTTACTCAAACCGATTACCTCGCTGTGTCGCTAAATGCCGGGGTTCGCAATTATGTTGGCAATTACTCCCAGCTTGATGCATCAGACCCACAGTTTATGAATGATGTGCGAGAAACCAAACCTAATATTGGCTTTGGGGTAATGTTCTATAGCGCTAATTATTACGTGGGTTTATCGGTTCCCGAGTTTACCATCCGCAGCCTGGGTACAGCATCGGAGCAGCAGGCCAATTACCTGCGTACGCATTACTACTTTGCAGGGGCCTACCTGGCCGATGTAAGCGACGATGTAAAGGTTAAACCCGCCACACTGGTTAGTTATGTGAACGGATCGCCTGTTTTGGCCAATATATCGGGTACATTGTACCTGAAGGAACAATTGGGGATAGGCTTAAATTACCGTACCGATAAAAAAGCAGCGGCTATGTTATCGGTAATTGGTAAAGCATTCAGGGTAGGGTATAGCTACCAGTTTGGCACGTCATCAAATAACCTGGGTGGTGTTAATATCACCACCCATGAAGTAAGCATAAGTTACCGGTTTGGAAATGTAACCGGGAATAAATTATTATAAACCAGAATATCAAAGTACAATCTTAAAAACCCTTTAATAGCCTTTAAAAAGCTAAGCGTGAAAACTTTGCCCTTGTTTTTGATAAAACCAACAGGCGGATACCGAAAAGCCTTAAAAGAGTAGGTGCAAAAAACTAACCTAACAACTATACCATGGCAACTTCTATCAAACGGTTAATTCAATCAGAGCAGCAGCACATGCTACTTTTGTTTCTGCCCTTAAAAGACAATTCGGCCGACAAAGTACAGCATGCTTTAACAACCCTTAAACAGGCAACGGCGCCGCTTAACGACATGCGGGCTTCAACTGGCGTTCACTTTTCTATGTTTTATCATTTGCCTAAAGGGCAGTCGGCAGGCCTGCCTATCCCAAGTTTTCAGGCTATGGACGATAGGGGCTTGTTTGTTGTACAGGCAATTTACGATGCCGATTTTGAACCTTATATCAAATCATTTGTCGACAACGATTTTATTGCCGGTTTACTTGACGCTATCATCGGTGAATTGAACGAAGATGGTATTGTAGAACCTACTGATCCAACTTCGGCCGCCCGTATCATCGAAAAAGGTGGTGTTAAAAATAGCCCGGCTGCATTTAATTGTTTATTAATGCGGTATAATTTTTCTGATCCAACAATTCCGGCTGCCACAAAGCCCAAAATGGGGCAAAAGTTTATTCTTAATTATACTTTTCCTGGCTTAACCATAGGTAAAATATTGGCAAACTATCCCGATGCCCAGGTACTGTGGCCGTCAAAGCCGGAAGATATCGAGTTTGATCCGTCAGATCCGCCTTCTGAATGTTAAATTATTATCGGGCCCCTCATTAAGCGGAGCCTCACTTAAAAACCTATTTTGCCATGACGAATCTAAATCAAGACGAGATTGATACCCTTATCGAACCCATTCCCAACTTTAACGACATACAAGGCTTAATACTCCGCGGTTATAATTTCCCCTACATCCGTTACATTGTATTTAAAATAAACGACAGAGAGGGGGCGCAGTATTTTTGTAAAAAACTGCTGCCAGGTAGTAACGGACTGCTTAATGTTACCACCGCCGCTTCCTGGAAACCAGGGTACAAACCAGATTATTGCTTAAATATTGGCTTTACGGCCCAGGGCCTTAAAATATTAATTGACAAGGATCCGCAAAAACCAGTAAATTTTAACAGAGTTAGCGGAGATAGCTTTGAGTTTTTTAATTCATTTAAACCGGGCGCTGTAAAACGTGCTGATATCCTTGGCGATATTGGTAATAGCGCACCAGATTTATGGTGGCAAAGGTCAGAAGGTTGGCTTAATCGCGAAGTACCACCGCTTGCTGATGGATCAGACCTGCACATACAGATCAGTATTTTTGCGCATAATGGCCAAAGCCTTGAAAGCTATTATCAAAACCTTTTAACAATGATCCCCGCAGGTACTCATGGGCCGGCCGTAACCGCTGTGTTTTTTAAAGATTCGGAACCATTGCCTAAGGGCGATGATTATATTCATTTTGGTTATAAGGATAGTTTCTCGCAGCCCCGGCTTAACACGGTACCCTGGAATATTAAAGACGAACGTTTGTTATCGGGCAAGGGTGGTATCGACGACAGGGAAATTGTACCTACTGATCAATTTGTTATCAATATCAAAAAATATCCAAGGGAAGGCTCGCCTACAATATTTGCCCCCCACCCGTTGCTTGAAAACGGGAGTTTCGCCGCTTTTAGATTATTATACCAGGATGTTAAAGCCTTTAATAAATTTATTAATAAAGTTCCGGAAGGCGGAAAACCTGAGGATGCAAACCCCGAATTGGTAGCTGCTAAAATGTGCGGCCGATGGTTTGATGGAACGCCGCTGGTAGTATCGCCTCATAAACCGAATCCAAATCTGAAAGATTTTGATTTTACCAATTTTAACTACATTGAAGCTACTCCTAACCAAAAAGGCGACGGCGACAATGACGATCTGGGGCGATTATGTCCATACGCCGCCCACATCAGGCGTACCAACCCAAGGGACGATACTAAAGTAGTTGGAAATAAGGATGACGAGGGCAAACCAAATTATGCCAAAGGGCGCCGGATTATGCGCCGGGCGGGCCCTTATGGCCCCGATTATGTTGAAAATGAACCGGAGGGCATTCAAAGGGGTTTAGTTGGCCTGTTTATTTGCGCCAACTTAACCGACCAGTTTGTATTTATCATGAAAATGTGGATAAATCGCGGTGGTTTCAGACCTGGTTATGATAGCCCTAATGCAAGTGGCGTCGACCCGTTATTTGGGCCGGCCAAAGAAACAGATTCAACGGATTTTTATTTCCTGCCCGAGGATGAAACCGATAAAAACTATCAAAAAATGACAGGTCTGGAGCGTTTTATCCGTACAGATGGCAGCTTGCTTTTGTTCTTGCCTGGAATAAAAGCGCTTGAAGATATATCAAATGGTATAATACCAACTACGCCACAATCATAACCTAAAAAACTTAACCATGAAAAGTACCTTACTATTTACGCACGACGACCGGCTCAAAAATCGCCCGGTTTCATTTAAAGAAGTTGACGAACAGGCCTTGCACGCTATTGTACAGGCTGCCGTGAACGTCGAGTTGTTTACCATTCCTTTGTACATGACCTCGTTATACTCTCTGCAGGGGATGCATGAGATGAACAGCAAGGGCAATAACTTTTACCTGGGCCGCACCTGGCCTGGTATGGCGGCAACTGCCAAACCTGCAACGGCAAATGAAAAGGCATTTAATGCTGTTTTTAGTGTTTTTGTGGCCGAAATGCTGCACCTGCAAATTGTATCAAACCTGGCCAAAGTGGTTGGGTACGACCCTAAGTTTACCTGCGAGCCCTTACAGGACGAGGAAACTTACGCCTGGAAATGCTATGGCGATGACAAAACCGTATTGCCGCACATCCTCGATTTTAAAGATTGCGTTGCTCCATTTGACAAAGTAAAAGTTAAAACAGGAGCAATGAATAAAGAACAGGTACGCTTATTTTTGGCCATTGAGCAAACCGAAACTGATGCCGAAAAATTGATTGACCCTGATAAAATTGCTAAATACAGTGAGAAAGCACCTTTTGATAATTGGAAACCTGGTACCGATTTACCTTTCTTTGGATCGATAGGGAACATGTACCTGCAATTGTGGAATTACCTGTCCATAACCTATACCGATGGCGCGACCCTTTGGGATATTGTTTTTGAAAAAGGAAAGGGCGGGGGGGATGTAGCCGTACAAAAGGAAATTTTTAACCCGGAGAGGCTCGATCCTGAAACAGAACCAGATCCGAAGGATCCGGGCGATGATGAATACCCTGGTATTGCTACCAGTATCCAGAATACCGAATCGGAAGCTGCCCTGCTGGATGCCATGAACATGATTAACGGCATTACCGACCAGGGTGAAGGCGGCGGTGTAATTAAACAAATCCTGGATAGGATGAATAAAAGCAAGGACACCCATCAGCATGTTAACCTAAGCGCCGTGCAAGACCAGTTTAGGCCAAGTTGCCCGGTTTTGAAGAATAAATATCCCTCCTATACTGCTACAGGTGCCGATGCGTCATCGGCCAAAGCCGATGCCCGCGACACATTTGGCAAAATGGACCATTATGAAACTTTTGCTTTTGTTATGAATTTGCTGATGGAGGGACAGATTGAAACCTGGGACCAATGGCATGCGAAAGGAAATTCATGGTCGGCCGAATCATTACAAACCGCAGCTTATGATCCTTCACACAATCCTCAGCTGCCTGCATCGGGCGATATTGCCGGCGCTTTAAACAGGTTAAAGCTTAATGATACTGCCGATGCTAAAAACTTTGAGCTATTTAGCCGCGCCTCTACAGGCGCCATAGCCGGTGTAACCAAAGTACTTAACGATTATTTTAAAAACCCTAAAACACAATTCCCTTACCCATCAATGGGAGGCTCGGGCGATAGAATGTCAATCTGCTGGGCTGTTTTTGGTAAGGCGCCAGACATCAGCCTCGGCGTAACCTCGCCGCATGATAAACCAATAGACCGCACCCAACACCTTTACCATGCCTGTCAGGGAATGAGCCTGGATGATGTGTTGAAAGATGATCCGGAAACCTGTGCAACAACAGCCATTTACCATACCTGCAAAGGATCAAACGACTGTAAAACCGAAGGTGGTTGCGGCTTTGTTCAGAAAACTACAGGCGGCGGGCTGTGCGGTGGCAAGGCTACTGCTTTTTATAAAACACAACCCGGATGGCCTGCAGCAAACGCTTTGCCTTTTAGCCCGCCGGCAGATAATGCCTGCAAAGCTTTGGGTGGCTGCGCTGTTCCTATTTCGGCATCACAAATGTACCCTGCCCTAAAAGATGGAGAAGAGTACCGGATGCAACTATATGATTTTGGCAGCAAGCCCGATTTCAAACCAAAATCATTTGGTATTCTTGAGTACGAAAAAGGTGAACTGGTTTATGATGTAGCCTGGAAAGCCTATCGGGCAGTTTTAGAGAAGAGGGGATTGCCCGTACCTGAAAAATCAAAACCAAGCGACCTGCGTTTAGCATTCCCGCCATCAACCTAAAAATAAAAGCATACCAAATGAGCAACAATATTTTACCACGCCTGGGCCTGCCAAATTTGGGCCTTGGCGTGGGTTTACGAAACAAGCATTTTAATTACCTGCTGCATAACCCCGCGCAGGTAGACTGGTTCGAGATCATCAGCGAAAACTTTATGGATGATTTTGGCTTTGCCCGCCACGTGCTGATGCATGTGCGCAAACAGGTACCTGTGGTAATGCACGGGGTATCGCTATCAGTTGGCAGTACCGACCCTATCAATTTTAAATACCTGGAAAAAATAAAAGCGTTGGCCGAAGCTATCGAGCCGGAGTGGATTTCGGATCATTTATGCTGGACGGGAGTTGCTTATACCAACACGCATGATCTGCTGCCTATGCCCATGACGCAGGAGAGCCTAATCCACGTTTGTGAGCGGGTGATGCGCATCCAGGATTATTTAAAGCGGCCGCTGATATTGGAAAATCCATCAACTTATTTGCAGTTTAAGGCATCAACCATATCCGAGTGGGGCTTTTTATCGTCATTGGCTACTACAACAGGTTGCGGGCTATTGCTTGATGTAAACAATGTATTTGTATCGGCAACAAACCATGGTTTTGATGGCGCTAATTATATTAATAATTTGCCGCATCAGCATATTGTGCAAATGCATATTGCCGGCCCGACAGATTGTGGCGACCTGCTGATTGATACCCATGACCAGCCCGTACCATCTGAAGTATGGAAATTGTACGCCCGGGCACAGCAATTAACCGGCGGTGTAAGTACCCTGCTGGAGTGGGACGCTAAAATACCTGATTACCCCGATTTGCTGATAGAACTTTATAAAGCCCGCGAAGTTTTAAAAGGAAACATCCCCGTTCAGGGCATTAATAAATCGGAACATCAGCCTGTATCAAACCCGGTTGAATTTCAACTGCAGGCGGCAAATGGCTAAGGATCAAAAACTGGCACTCTTGCAAAACTGGCTCACAACCGTAGTGATGACGCCAGGACACTTGCCCCAAAAACTGGGGCAGGCATGGCATTTGCACGGCCTTGATGAAACTGACGTGGTAGTTACTGATGAGGGCAAAGCATCGGTTTATACCCGCCTGAACGTTTATAGCTCCGGATATTTACTGCGCCTGCTGGAATGTATGTATGCCGATTATGCCATCAGCCGGAAATTTATGGGCGATGAAGTGTTTGATAGCTTTGCCAAAGCTTACTTACTATACCACCCATCAACTTCATTTACTTTGTATGACCTGGGCAAGTCTTTTCCTGCCTTTTTAGCCAAAACAAAACCACCTGTTATCCCTGGCGATGAACAGGGGTTTGATGATTTTATGAATTTGCCCATAGCTTTTGCCAAACTGGAACGTGCCCGGCAGGAAGCCATACGCGCGCCGGGAACAGAGGGTGCCACAGAACACGACCAGGAGATCAATATACAGGGTATCCTGTTTGGTACCGTTAAAGTAATTACTCCCGGCTGCCTGCAATTGCTGGAGTTGGATTTTCCTATGATCCGTTTTTTTACGTCGGTTTACAAGGACGAGGATTATGAACTGCCATCGCCACAAAAAACGTTCACCGCGGTGAGCCGTAAAAATTTCGGGGTCACGATGACCGAGCTCACCGAGGTTCAATACACGTTACTTTCTGTATGCCAGGCGGGCGACAATTTGTATGATGCGATAACTACCACGGCATCGTTTTGTAAAATACCTCCATCCGAATTATTGGCCGATGTATTCCTTTGGATACCCCAGTTCATGAAAAACGGTTTAATGGATTGGGCGTGACGCGATAATGTGTCGCTTTAAAACGGTTGTTGTTTTAATTTAAAACTAATTTATTATGTGATATTTGTGTTAAATGTTCCGTATTTATGCCCGGTAAAATCAATCAAAATCATGATCAACCGGTGATAAAATAACGCCGTGGTGCGCGTTTACCACGCCATTTGCATAGCCATTTTTATCAACAAACATTTTTTCGTTTTCAATAAAGAAGTGTACCTCGCCTACGTTAAAGTTACCTTTAATGTTAACCACACGGTCGGGTTGCTGGGCGTTAATCTCGTTAAGAATGTGGCTTGATAGCCCGTGAAACTCGTGCTTATCCATTTGGTAAACATCAAGCACAGGTTCGTGGTGGCCCGTTTGGTATACTTTAATGCGGAAATCGTTTATTTGCAGGCGAATATCTGTTCTGTCTGCAACAACATTATCGGTAATATTTAATGCCCTGCCATCAGTAGTAGCAATATGGGCATCAATGCGCAGCGGCTGATTTTCGTTACTTTTTTGCTCATTGTAATAAGTTAGTATCCGCAAAAACTCTACGCTGTTGTTGCCATCATTTACGGTAAGCGTACGTTGTTCGCTTAAAAAGATGGTGGTGCCAAAAATAAATGCATGTTTCATAACTTTATGTGTTGGTTTATCTAATCAACAAGTTATAAAAGCGCAAAAAGTTTTAATGAAAAACATATTGTTACACAACGTAATAAAGCAAAAAAGCTCCCGGCCCAAACCGGAAGCTTTTTGATATAAAGCGTTGATAAATGTACAATGTTAAAACGCTTGCTTTTCCTCGGTTCATTGTACTGTTTTAATCAACTACTTGTCCAACCCGCCCCTTCGGGTGGCCTTGGTTTGTACCGGCCATTTGATGCCCTCGGTTTTGGTATTGGTTGTTTTTACTGGGTCTTCGCTGGCCATATAGGCCATTATAGCGGCCAGGATGGCGTTGTTTTTTAAGTCATCAAATACTACCTTATCGTATGTATCCCTGTTGGTATGCCAGGTATATGACCCGTAAGACCAGTTGAGCGAACTTAATGAAAACCCCGGGGCGCCTACCGCGACAAACGAGGCGAAATCGGAGCCCCCGCCACCCGGCTGGCCGGGAAAGTTGGTTTTAATCCTGTTTTTTATGGTATCGGGTACAGCCGCAAGCCACCTGGTTAAATAATCTTTTGATTCAACAAACCCCTGGCCGCCAATATTAACAACACGGCCGGTACCGTTATCCTGGTTAAACAAAGCCTGCAGGTTTTTAACTATTTCGGGATGGTCTTCTACAAAAGCGCGCGAACCATTCAATCCTTCTTCCTCGCTGCCCCAGTGGCCAACTAAAATGGTACGTTTTGGGTGAGGATAGTATTTTTTGAGCAGGCGCATAGCCTCCATCATGGTAAGGGTGCCGGTGCCGTTATCTGTAGCGCCCGTGCCGCCGTCCCATGAGTCAAAATGGGCGCTTAGCATTACATATTCATCAGGTTTTTCTGTGCCCCTAATCTCGGCAATGGTGTTAAAGGTTGGCACTACACCCAGCTCCTTTGATTCGCAATGAATGCTGATCTTAGGGCTGCTGCCCGATTCGGTTAGGCGGTAAAGCATACCATAGTCCTCTAATGCTATATCAACAGTAGAGACTATTTTGGTATAAGCGCCAAAAATTTTATCAACCCCAAAACCTGCCGACCAGTTATTGGTGATAATACCGGCCGCGCCGGCGTTTTCAAGGGCAACGGGCAATGTTTTATTGGTAAAACCGGTTTTGCTGATGCGCTTTTTCCAGGCGTCGGTTTGGGCGGTACGGGCGGCTTTCATCCTGTCGAACGAATCTTTGGTTGCAAATTCGGTCCAGTTATAATCGGGCCGGCCGGTTGGCTGGCACATGGATATCAGCACAAACTTGCCTTTTACATTAGGCAGCCATTGCTGAAAAGCAACGGAATCGGCCAGGTCGGGCAGGATGATGAGTTCGGCAGTCACCGTTTTTTTGCCCATGCCGGGGCTCCAGGCCAGTTGGGTGCCTTCTAATGATTTTACGCGGGGCGATACCATATCTATATGCGAAACACCGCGTTCCCAGCCGCGCCACTCGCCCCATTTTTCGTTATGGGCCTGTATATCCCAGCTTTTGTATTTGGCTACGGCCCAATCATTGGCCTGTTTCATTTGCGGTGTACCAACCAAACGTGGGCCTATGCCATCAAAAAGTTGATGGGCCAGGTCTTCCAGTTGTGAGTTGCCGGTTTCCTCGGTCATGATGTTGTTGATAACAGGATTGGCAGATTGCGCGTTGGCAACACCACTATAAAGTAAAGCGCCCACAACAAATGGCCTTGCCTTGTGCCACATCTGAAGGCCGAAATTTAGGTTAATGTGTTTCATGAACCTAATTTAGGGAAAAGGAGGGAGGCATTGGCAGAAACTGATCGTAGGTAGAATAATTGTTACAATTGTCGCCAATGAATAGAATTTAGCAGGTATATGGATTCTGCATTGCTTCAAATGATTCTATTCAATCCTCCAGGTCGTTCACAATTTCAACAGCTGCAAAAAACGAGAGGCCTTTAAGCACCAAAATTTTATCTGATTTTTGTTTCCTGGTGATGTAACTCCGGTTATCTTCCAGTTGAGAGGCAAAATGGGTTATATCCGCTTCAATTTGCCAGTTGGAGGGGATTACGATGGTTACCTGGCCAAATGCCTGCGATATATCTATGCAGGCAAGTCCTGTAATATCGGCCTGGGTAAAATCCAGTTCAGTGCTGCCGAATACATTCTTTACACTGCCTCCTTTAAAATCTTTTGAAATTATGCTTCTTTTTATCTCGCCAAAAATGGTTGAAGTATCAAAGCTATCGTTGGCGTTTTGGGTCATGGTTCCTGATAAAATGTTCATATCCTTTGATTTAATCGTCGAACAAAAGTAAGCAACACAGCCGCCGCCGAAACCCAAAGTTTGCAGAATGGTAAAAGTTGTCGGTAAAAGTGGGGATTATGTCGGTAAACTAAACGGTAATGTTTAATTTAAATTGGCTACCCCTCTGAAAAATTGTATCGCGCCAAAAAGTATTGCTCCCCAAAATATAAAGCCGATATGGGCCAGTGTCAGTATCAGGCCGCCGCCACACCATAATGCGCCGTAAAGCATATCTTTTTTTGCTTTTTCTTTTTTCGCGTCGATAACTTGCCGTTTCAGCATGTTGGCAATGTATTCTGCATTTCCGGCATCTAAGCCGCGGCTAATCAGGGCTGCTTTTACTTCGAATACGTTTTTGCCTGCCATAAACAGGTTACATGCATACTGATACATTTGGTCAAAAGTATCCTGGGTTATGGTTGCTGTTTCTTCCATTGTGATAAGTTATAAGGTTTATTATGCCGACATGATTGCCGACACTTTAAATTTATTTATTGTAACTGGTTTTTGCAATAGCTGGTAAAATAATTTTGAAAAGGATGTTGCACTGCCTGGTATATGTTGAGCCGGCCAGTCAGCAATGGAGTCAATTAAGTATATTAATTAGCTTTTTTATATGATTAAATCAATAGGAATTAAGCCGAGGTTAGCATTAATATATCCATCCAATAAAAACCTATGATAATGCTTAAAAAACACCTCCGGATTTATTTTAAAAATAAAGGCGCCAGATTAGCTTTTGTACTTGCGATTTTATTGTCGTTGTCATCAGAAGCACTTTTAGCAAATACTATTACGGTGTCTTCTATTGCCGGTTTGCAAAAGGCCATTAAAGGGGCAAAACCGGGCGATGTGATTTTGCTGACTAATGGTGTTTATACAACAACAGAAGATATAATTGTTAATAATAAAGGAACGGAGAAGGAGCCCATAACCATTGCCGCCCAAAACTTGGGCCGGGCAGAAATTACCGGGCAGGGTGGCTTTAGCCTGATGAACCCGGCTGCATATATTATTATACGGGGCTTTAAATTTACACATGCCGCCGGTCGTGCTAAAACAGGCATAGGTACAAGCTATTGCCGTTTTACACAAAACCTTTTTGAAAACCCGGGTGATGGCGAGGAGCTTACCGTTGCCGGTAGCGACCAGGAAATTGATTATAATACCTTTCAAAATAAGAATGCCATGGGACGGTTTATCGCTATCCGTGGCGAGGGCAAGCAAATTGCCGAAAGACTGCATATTCATCATAACTATTTTAATAATTTTGCCAGCCAGGGCGGTAAAAACGGTGCCGAAGCGCTTCAGTTTGGGTTAAGCGGTTTTAGCTTATCATCAAGCAATAGCATTGTTGAGTATAATTTATTTGAAAGGTGCCAGGGCGAGAATGAACTGATCTCGGTTAAAGCATCGGCAGTAACGCTTAGGTATAATACCGTTCGGGATTGTCCGGCTCAGTTTACTTTACGCCATGGCAACAAAAGTTTGGTTTACGGCAATTATTTCTTCAACACGCCAGGACTTCGCATTTTTGGCGACGACCACCTGATCTTTAGTAATTATTTTGAAAATTGCAGTTCGGCAATGGTAATTGGTAATGGCGACGGTGAAGTAGCTGATGGTGCACAATTAACAGCGCATGACCGGCCCGACAGGATATTGATTGGATTTAATACGTTGATTAACAATAAGGAAAATATTATTCAAACAGAACGTAAGAATGGAATGGGAGCCACTTATGTTACAGTAGTGAATAATATTATTCAGGGTGGGGGATCTGCGGCTGCTATTTCAGGGCCTTATACCAACCCGCAATGGGCAGGCAATATTTTGTATAATGTAAAGGATGCCGGTAATATACCAGCTGAGGGTTATAAAACAGTTGATCCTAAACTGGTTAAAACATCTTCAGGTACTTATCACGTTCAAGCTGGCAGTCCGGCCATTGATCATGCTGCTGCATCTTATCCAGCGGTTAGCGTTGACATGGATGGGCAGCTCCGTACCGCACCCTTTGACATAGGGGCGGATGAATTGAGCACAGCAACCGTTAAAGCACATGCTCTTGATGCAACAGACGTGGGTTATAATGCCAGGCATTAAGCGCAAAAGAATTAATTATGCCGATGAAAAATATTACAGCATTCATCCTATGCTGGTTAATTGCTGTTAACACATTTGCTCAAAAAGGGAGCAGCCAGTGGGTGTATCGCGATGCCAGCGGGAAATTAGCTTATAAAATCACCCTAAACGGCGATAAGATCATGGATTTTTCGCATGCTGGTTACAAGGGTGGCGGTGTGGCTTTGCCTGTTGTGCCTGCAAAGCGTTTCATAAAACCATCCGGCGAGGGAGACGATACCCAAATAATTCAGGAAGCTATTAACCAGGTGGCGGCTATGCCGTTAAATAACGGTTTCAGGGGAGCAGTGGAGCTGGCCCCCGGGGTATTTATTTGTTCTGGTCCAATCATTTTGTCAACACCAGGAATAGTATTGCGGGGTACTGGTAGTGGAGCTGGAAGAACTACAATTAAAATGGTTGGCAGTCCTCATACTGCTATAATAATTGGCCGAGGCAACATAAATGTGCCATTAGGAAAAACAGAAAGATCAGATAGCGACATAGTAAACACTACCAAAACCTTAATTACCGATGCTTATGTACCATCTGGCGCAATAGCTTTCACTGTGGCGGATGCCTCGGGATTTGCAATTGGGGATACCATAGCCATTAACAGACCGGTAACCGAAAGTTGGGTTCACTTTATGGGAATGGATAATATGACCCGCGAAGGTAAACCGCAAACATGGATCAAAACAAGCGCAACGGCTATTAACAAAAGAAGAATTACAGCCATTTCGGGCAACAAATTAACCGTGAATATCCCGCTTGCTGATTCTTATGATTCCAGGTTTTTAAACCCACCAGGTATTGAGGTTGCAAAAGTAAAGTCTGTATGGCGTGTTACACAGGTTGGGATAGAAAATATTCATATCCAATGCCCGCCCCTTGAAATTGATTATGGACATGCCCCCTATGCCGGTATACGCATTGGTGGTGATGATTGCTGGGTTAAAAATGTGTTTTGCGAAGAAACAATGAATACAACTGTACTTGCCGGCAGCAGGATCACCATGGAAAAGGTTATTGTTAAGCATACTTATGCAAATCTTGGCGCATCTAAACCAACGGATTTTAGTTTGGAAGGGAGCGAAAACCTGATTGACCGTTGCGAAATTACAGGTGGTAATACTTATTTTGTTTGGACATCTTCATTGATTCCGGGGCCTAATGTTTTACTCAATTGCACTTTTAGGGGTATAGGCAGTCGCATACAGCCCCACCAACGATGGGCTACCGGTCTATTGGTTGATAACTGTACGGTACCTGATGGAGGTATAGATTTTATGAACCGTGGTGCCGCAGGCTCTGGCCACGGCTGGACGATGGGCTGGGCCGTTGCCTGGAATTGCGTAGCCAAAACATATATAATCCAAAACCCGCCTGGTGCAGTAAACTGGGCTATCGGATGTATTGGCAAAAGAGAGCAAACAGCAAGGCTGTTTGACAGCAGTCCGGTTTTAACGGAAGGCAACTTTGATTCGCACGGCTTTCCGGTGGCTATACAAAGCCTTTACCTGGCGCAGCTGGCAGATAGGCTGGGAATAACAGCATTAAGAAATATAGGTTATGCGGAGAACACAGTACGTATGTTTCCTAATAAACAAGTAAAAGCCTCTCCGGTTAAAACAGATTATAATAAACCACCCGGTTTAAACCTGGCGCTAAACCGCCCGGTAAACACAAGCAATGTTAAAGATAATTTACGTGAATTTGGTGGCGAGAAAGCAATTGACGGCAACAGCAGTACTTATTGGTGTGCAGGCGAGGGCATAACAAAGGCTACGATTGAGATTGATATGGAAGGCCCTGTTAACATCAATACCTTTCAATTCAGCGAGGCGCTGGGGCAGCATATAAACAGCTATAAAATTGAAGCCCTTGTAAATAGCGACTGGAAATTATTAGCCGGAGGGAGTGGGGTTGTTGGAAAGAAACAGATCTTGAAATTTCCTGTCACCATAGCCTGGAAAGTTAAACTGACTATACTTAAAGCCAGCGGACCTATCGCCGTAAATAATTTAGGCCTGTATCTTGAGCAAACAGGCCCGAAGAACAAAATCTGACCCTACTATAACGTTTTCGTAGATTATTACCGATCCGAGGTGGTACCAAACATCATCGTGCTTGTATCTTAGGGTAAGAGCGGTGCAAACGCGTGCTCATAACCAATTAGCATAATTGCAAATCATTATAAACCATAGCGGTAACCCGCTAAAAAGTAAACCAATATGAAAAAACATTTTATAGCCTGTTTGCTATTGCTATTATTTACGCATACTGTTTTTGCTCAAAAAGAGCTTACCCGCGACGAACGTATGAAATGGTGGCGCGAAGCCCGTTTCGGAATGTTTATTCACTGGGGCGATTATGCCGGATTGGGAGGTGTGTACAAGGGGCACGAGGTAGGACGCGGCGGGGAGTGGATCATGAACAGGGGTAAAATTCCGGTAGCCGAATACCAACAGTACGCCCAAAAGTTTAATCCTGTAAAATATGACCCGGATGCCTGGGTAAAGCTGGCTAAAGAGGCAGGTATGAAATATATTGTAATAACTGCAAAGCATCATGATGGTTTTGCGATGTTTAAATCAAACGCCAGCAAATGGAATATTGCCGATGCTACACCTTATGGTAAAGATGTTTTAAAACCATTAGCCGCTGCTTGCCGCAAATATGGTATTAAACTTGGCTTTTATTATTCACAGGCTCAGGACTGGAACAACCCCGGTGGTGCAGCGGCACGTAAAATAAGCAGCGAGGGCTGGGCAAACCCCGATTCGGCAAAGATTGATGCCTATACCAAAGAAAACAGCGGCCATTGGGACCCTGCACAAACCTCAAGCACTATGGCTCAATATATTGATAAAGTAGCCGTACCGCAGGTAAAAGAGCTGCTTACTAATTATGGCGATGTTGCTGTAATTTGGTGGGATACGCCAACGGCAATGACGGACGAGTTTGCGCAAAAACTTCAGGACGCGTTAAAACTACAGCCCAATATCATCACTAACGACCGGCTTAAACGTCCCAATTTTGCCGGCGATTATAAAACACCCGAACAAAAGATCCCTAACCTTAGTGAGCTTGACGGAAAAGACTGGGAAACCTGCATGACCATGAATGGAACCTGGGGTTATAAAAGTTACGACCATAAGTGGAAAACTGCCGAAACTTTGATCCACAACTTAATTGATATAGCCTCAAAAGGTGGAAATTACCTGTTAAATGTTGGCCCTACTGCCGAGGGCGAGTTCCCGCAGGAAAGCATAACTACTTTAAAAAAAATGGGTGAATGGATGAAGGTAAACAGCGAGGCTATATACGCTACCAAGGCAAGCCCGTTACAACCGCTAAGCTGGGGGCGTTGCACCCTTAAGCCCGATGGTAAAAATACAATCCTGTATTTTTCTGTATTTAACTGGCCCGCCGATGGTAAACTGGTAATTCCAGGGTTAAAAAATGAAGTTGTTAGTGCTAAAATGCTTGAGGGGGGGAACGGTTTAAAAACCGGTGCAGGTAATGACGGCATAACTATAAATGTAACCGATAAGGCTGTTGATAGTATTGCAACAGTAATTAAGCTTGTGGTTAAGGGAGATGTGAATACCCAAACAGGCAAACTTGCCGGTGAAATAAAAACCGGGGCACTTGATTAATAATTTGAACTATTGTTAATGGTAAATTAAGTTAAATGAAACCACAATTGCTAAAAGTATCTTCTGGTCCGGCTCAGTCCTTTAGTGTACGGCGGGACCTGGTTCCTTCTATTAATAACAAATGGCATTATCATCCGGAAGTTGAGTTGATCCACTTTGAAAAAGGTAGCGGGACGCAATTTATAGGTGATAATATACGGCAGTTTAATACCGGCGATATTGTAATGGTAGGATCATATCTGCCGCATTACTGGCGGTTTGATGATATCTATTTTTCCAGGGAAAATAGTGCCGAAGTTGATATCAGGGTTGCTCATTTTTGTGAAAATTTTTGGGGAAATGATTTTTTGCAACTGCCGGAGAACAAGATGATAAAAACGGTTCTGGAAAAAGCCAGGCGTGGGATACAAATTACCGGAAAAGCAAAAAAAGCTATTGCCGAAATTATGGGAAGGCTGCTTGTAGCCGAAGGGGCAAAAAGAATATTATTATTGATGGAGGTATTAAATGCCATTGCCGAATGTGACCAGGCCGATACCTTATCATCAATAGGATTTAGCCCGAATGTTGAGGAGTCGCGAAATGACAGCATCAATGTTATTTATGAGTATTCACTGGCCAACTTTAAAAATAAAATACATATGGATGAACTTGCCGAATTGGCTGGGGTTAGTCCAAACTCATTTTGCCGGTATTTTAAATCGCGCACGCACAAAACTTATTCTAAATTTTTGCTGGAGATTAAAGTTGGGCATGCCTGTAAATTACTTATAGAAAACAGGCTGCCCTTAAAGCAATTATGTTATGAAAGCGGCTTCAACAATTTTGCAAATTTTCATAAATATTTTAAACGGATTACCGGCAAAAGCCCTTTAAATTATCAAAGAGAGTTTATCCAGGTAAAATCAACCTCTTTATATGAATAAATTAATACTACACATTTACTTAGCACTTTTTTTCGGCGGTGCTGTTGCAAGCGCGCAAACCGGTAAAGAAATAATAACTATTACCACAAAAAACACAAGTGTAGTACTTAAAGTAGGCGCCAATAACAGGATATACCAGGCATACCTGGGGAAACGGTTTTTAAATGAGGCAGATAATAGTTTAATTCCTAATAATAAACATGAAGCTTATATTACCGGGGGGATGGAAGACTTGCTACAACCCGCCATCCGCTTAATTCATAGCGACGGTAACCCATCGCTCGAACTAAGATATGTAAGCCACACAACAAAAAATTTAGACGAAAATATTTCAGAAACCAACATATTGCTGCAGGATCCCAAATATCCGGTGCAGGTAATATTGCATTACCAGGCTTTTAATAAGGAGGATATCATAAAATCGTGGGCCGAAATTAAAAATGATGAAAAAGGGGAAATAACCTTGGAAAATTACGCTTCATCTATGCTGCATTTTGAGGCTAAAGATTATTGGCTTACGCAGTTTCATGGTGATTGGGCCTCTGAAATGAAAATGCAGGAAAGCAAGCTTACAAGCGGCGTAAAAGAGATAGACAGTAAATTAGGCACCCGCGCCGATATGTACCAAACCCCGGTATTTTTCCTCGCACTAAATAAACCGGCAGATGAAACAACCGGGGAGTTAATTGCAGGCACATTAGCCTGGACAGGCAATTTTCAATTCCATTTTGAAATAGATGAACGCAACGCGTTAAGAGTAATATCGGGCATTAACCCCTATGCATCAGCCTATAAATTAAAAAAAGGCGAAACCTTTGTAACTCCGGCGTTTATTTTTACTTATTCAACTACAGGGAAGGGACAGGCGAGCCGGAATTTGCATCAATGGGCGCGCAATTATGGCGTACTGGATGGCAATAAACCGCGCCTCACCTTATTAAATAACTGGGAGGCTACACATGTTAATTTTGATGAAAAAGAACTGGTGGGCTTATTTGATGATGCTACAAAACTGGGTGTCGATCTGTTTTTGCTTGATGACGGATGGTTTGGAAATAAATATCCCCGCGATAACGACAAAGCGGGATTGGGAGATTGGCAGGAGAACAAGTCGAAACTACCAAACGGGATAGGCTATTTGGTTAAACAAGCTGAAGCTAAAGGACTAAAATTTGGCATCTGGCTTGAGCCGGAAATGGTAAATCCAAAAAGTGAGTTATATGAGCAGCATCCGGATTGGATTTTAAAATTACCTAACCGGGATGAAAATTATCAGCGCAACCAGTTGGTGTTAGATCTTACAAATCCTAAAGTAGCCGACTATGTATACCATACGGTGGTTGATATGCTAACTAAGAATCCTGGCCTGGCTTATATTAAATGGGATTGTAACCGGAGTATGGGTAATACCTGGTCGCCATATTTAAAGGATCGGCAGTCGGCATTGTTTGTTGACTATACTTTAAGCCTTTATAAAATCTTAGATCGTATAAGGCAAAAATATCCGCATTTACCTATTATGCTGTGTTCAGGAGGCGGGGGCCGTACCGACTATGGGGCTTTAAAATACTTCACCGAGTTTTGGCCCAGTGATGATACCGATCCACTGGAGCGTGTGTATATCCAATGGGGCTATAGTAATTTTTTCCCGGCCTTAACTATTTCAAGTCATGTTACGTCCTGGGGAAAACAATCTATCAAATTCCGTACAGATGTTGCCATGATGGGTAAGCTGGGGTATGATATTAAAGTAAGCAAAATGACCGATGAGGAATTGCAGTTTAGCAAGCAGGCTGTTAAAAACTATAGCCGGCTAAACAATACAATCTGGTTTGGCGATCTGTACCGTATTATTTCTCCCTACGATGAAAACCGCATGGTGGCTATGTATGTAAATGCCGAAAAGTCAAAGGCTGTTTTGTTTAATTACAACCTTAACACAAGGTATAAAGAAGTATTTAACAGGGTGCGGCTACAGGGATTGGACAATCAAAAATTATATAAAGTGGAAGAAACAAACCTTATGCCGGGCGCCAGGTCAAACCTTGCAGAAAATGGTCATGTTTTTAGTGGTGATTATTTGATGACCATGGGGCTTAATTTAACCCCGGGGAAGTTAATCCCGTTAACCAGCATGGTAATAGAGATAAATTCAGAGAATTAAAATTAATATAAGCTACTGATGCAATTTAAACGATACACCATAATAGCATTACTTGCAGGAATATTTATACCTGCAGCAAGGGCTCAAACTAAAACCGTTACTTTGGATTATTTCTTTAATAATGAATATCGTAAAAGTGCATCGGGTACAATGGAACGTTTTCATTATACCTGGGAGGATACCAAAAGTTCCGGATATTCAATATGGGGGGATATTTTTAAACAGCATGGTGCAAGCCTGAAAAGCCTTACAGAGCAACCCAGCGCAGAAAGTTTAAAAGGAACCGATATTTATGTTATTGTTGACCCTGATACGAGGAAAGAAACGGCCAATCCTAATTATATTGAGCCCCGGCATATTGAAGCCATAACCGGTTGGGTTAAAAATGGTGGCGTGTTGGTAATGCTTGCAAATGACAGTGCTAATGCCGAACTACCTCATTTAAATAATCTTGCTGAAAAATTTGGAATTCATTTTAATGATGATTTATATAAGCATGTTATTGACAAACAATTTGAAATGGGAGCGATAAATGTGCCCCCGGATAATCCTGTATTTAAAACTGCCAGGAAGATTTATTTAAAGGATATAGCAACGCTTAAATTATCGTTAAACGCAAAACCGGTACTTACAGATAGTAATAAAGTAATTGTAGCCATTGCCCGTTATGGAAGGGGGATAGTGTTTGCAGTTGGCGACCCGTGGATATATAATGAATACACCAACGGGCGGCTTACACCGTCAATGGGTTTCGAAAATGATAAAGCGGCCGGGGATATAACCCAATGGCTATTATCTCAAATACCTAAAAAGGAATAATTTAATAAACTAATGCTGAAAATGCTGATTTTGATTGTTGTAAAATATAAAATGCAGTAAATAAGTATCTTATATTCAACTATTGATGCAGGTTTTTAAGTAACATTTATGTTGCTATTTTGTACTTATTCAATTTTTATATACTTTTAAATAGTGGCAGCATGTATCCGTCAAAAAATATAAACCAAGTTAACATCGTATAAATAATTTACACTTAAAATAAAATAGAGTTGTTTTAACAGCTTATAAATTAACTTTAGTGTAATTAACCGGATAGCAATATAGATGAATAAATTGCTAAATTAATTGCATAAACAAGCCGTAATTATATTTTAATTGCGATACCAATTACAAAACCAATTATTGATAATACAAACTTGCCAAAAAGCGGGCTTTATTATTTGATCCATAAAAAATGCTGTCTGAAGTAGAATTAATAACACTAATTAAGCAGGGGGATATCCGCGCCTTTGACGAGTTTTATAAAAGAAACTGGCGAGGCTTATATCAGGCTGCTTATCGTTCAACAGGTTCATCTGATGATGCCAAAGATCTGGTGCAAACGGTTTTCATCAGTTTATGGAATTGCCGGTTCACACTTTGCCCCGATCAATATAATTCATCTTACCTGTTAAGGGCCTTAAAGAATAATATTATCAATTTTTACAAAAAGGATGCGATCAGGAAAAGGGGAGTGGATGAATTATCGCAGCTGAGCAGTGGTAACGAATTTACTAACGAAGATGATTTAATTGCCAAAGAACTCTCCAACACCATTGAAGGCCGCATTAAAGAACTTCCCGGTAAAATGCAGCAGGTGTTTGTATTGTCCCGTCAACAAAACTTATCTATCAGTGAGATATCTGAGATGCTCAATATAGCCCCCCGTACCGTAAAAAACCAGATTTCCAATGCCCTCAAAATATTACGCACAGGGTTGGATGTGTTCCTGGTAATAATTTTTCTTTTTTTTTAATAAATCTGGTACCAAAACCAGTTGGGCTTGTATTATAAGTACCAATGCATGAACTGCCTTGTAAGCAGGATATTTTAAAACCAAATACACTTTTACAATAATGATAAAATGGCTGAAGCCTGGTCATAAGCCTGTTGCCGGTGAAGCACATCTGCAGGATGAGGTAGCTATGAAGGCAATAGAGAAGCAGATGTTAAATGCCATCCATAAAGAAATTTATGGTAAGTGGTATTTCATCAAAACCACATCCGGCAAATATGCTGTGGCTGCTTCGTTTGTACTTTTATGTTGCTCCATTGCCCTGGGCCTTAAACTTTCCTTTAAAAATAAAATCAACTTTGTTACAGTAGCCGCCGCCAATGGACATATCAACATTGTCGCCCTGCCCGATGGCTCAAAGGTTTGGTTAAATTCGGGCTCAACTATCCGGTATCCAGATAGGTTTGATAAAACCCGGGAGATACAGTTGATTAACGGCGAAGCTTTTTTTGATATAAAGCACGATGAACATTCTCCTTTTATAGTTCACTACGGCAGTTTACATGCGCGTGTTTTAGGAACAGCCTTTAATATAAAATACTTTAAAAAACTTAGCGACGTAAGGGTAACCGTAACAAGAGGGCGGGTTGAAGTTGGCAAAGGCCATGAAAGTTTCGGCGTACTTGCGCGCGACAATGAAGTATCCTACGATCAGTTAAGTAATCAGCACATCATCCGTAAAGTTGATTCGAAAAAAATAGCAGCCTGGACAACCAACGAGGTTAATTTATATGACGTTTCTTTTGCCGAACTGATGCTCAGGCTAGAAAACATTTATAACGTTCACATCACTTACGATCATGATAAATTGAACGCACTGCCAACAACTATTCATTTTTCAAATAACGATAATTTACAGCAGGTGCTTGAAATTATTAAAACAATACATCGCGTTAGCTATACGGTAAAGGGAAGGGAGGTGATTTTAGAAAAAACACATAACAAATAACAAACAAAAAATGCCAATGTCCATAAGCAAAGCTTTGCGGACATCGGCACTGTAGTTAATGTAAGTTATTGGCAGGTTCCAAGCTAAACCAATGATTTACATAGTTTTTTAAGACAAAAACTTTGTAAAGATGATAAAAAAATTGACTAAATTTTTTACTTTTTTCATGAAAGTATCAATAACTGTAATAGTGTGCTTGCTGGTGTTTTGCCAGTTGTTGCTTGCTAAAACAGCAAACAGCCAGATTTCAGCCACGCTTGTCAAAATTTCTTTTGGCAAGGAAAGTCTGCAGAGCTCCATCAGTAAGCTCGAAAAACAAACGGGCATCAAATTTTCCTACAACCCCGAAGATTTGAAGGGGTATTCGGTTAAACCTAATAAATTCAAAGAGGAAAAACTGAGCAATATCCTTAATTATCTTTTTTCTAAAACACAGCTTGCGTTTAAAGAAATTAGTGATGGCATTGTAATTTACGACAAAACGGCAACACTGAAAACCAGTTTGTTCACCGATAAATCTTCAGGACCGGATATAAAAACCGAATCGGCCGATATTACGGTTACGGGTACTGTATCAGATTTAAACGGTCCCCTGCCGGGTGTATCAGTCGTGATTGAGGGCAGTACCAAAGGCGTTATCACCAATACCAATGGCGGCTATTCACTTAAAGCAGCGCCCGATGCTATACTCGTGTTTTCTTCTATCGGTTACAAAACACAAAAAATCAATATTAACAACCAAACCGTCATCAATGTAACTATGGTAAGCGACCTGAGGTCGTTAAGCGATGTTATAGTGGTTGGTTATGGTGTTCAGAAAAAGTCGGACATAACGGGTTCAATAGTTTCTGTTAATGAGCAGGCGCTTCGCGATATTCCGGCCGCAAATATAGGCCAGGCCTTGCAGGGGCAGGCTGCCGGTGTTGATATTCAAAAAAGCGCAGGTAACAGCCATCCGGGAGCTACGCCTTCAATTTTAATCAGGGGTACCAGGTCAATCAACGCCTCAAATTCACCGTTGATCGTGGTTGATGGCCTTCCTTTCAACGGAAGCCTTAACGATATAAACCCGGATGATATCACTTCTTTAGAGGTATTAAAGGATGCTTCTTCAACCGCCATTTATGGTTCAAGGGGTGCCAACGGAGTTTTGCTGGTTTCTACCCGTCGCGGTAAAAAAGGTGGTACATCAATAACCTACAGTGGTTATGCCGGTTTTAACAAGCCACTGGGGCATTATAATGTGATGAACGGTACTCAGTTTGAAGACCTTAAAAAATGGGGCCTAATTAACGGCAATCCCGGCAAATATTCGGGAATTGACGATCCTGCTTTTTTAACAGATGGTTCGTTTGCCCCGCAGGAAGTAGCTTCAATTAAAAGCGGGCGCAGTACAGATTGGCAAGACCTGATCTATAAAACCGGTTTTGTTACCGACCATCAGTTAGGTGTTTCCGGTGGTAACGATTTAACCCAGTACGCGATATCAGGCGGGTATTATAACGAAACCGGTATATACTTCGGCCAGTCATTCGTGCGGTATTCTATCAAGTTAAGTATTGATCAGCAATTGGGTAAAAATGTTAAAATTGGCTTAAGCAGCTTAAATACCTTAAGCTATACCAATGGCGAAAATGCCAACCCACTTGGCCAGGCGCTCAGGGCAAGCCCGCTTTCTACCCCGTATGATGATGCTACCGGTAAATTAGTAGGGTTTACAGCAGGCAGCGCCAACCAGGTTTGGAACCCCCTTGCTAACTTTGTTCCCGGCGCCGTTGCCGAAACCCGCAAACGGTTTGGAACGTTTACCACTGCTTATGCCGAGATTAACCTGGCCCCAGGCTTAAAATACAGGTTTAATGGCGGTGCCGAAATACGGCCCGATATATACGGAAATTACTACGCCAGTGCAACCACCAATAACCTGGGCGGCGCATCTACAGCAAATAACCAAAGTACTTACAGCTATAACTATACGCTTGAAAACATTTTAACTTACGACAAAACAATTGCCCAAAAGCACCATATCAATTTTACGGGTCTTTACAGTTTGCAGGAAAGTCAATCGCAATCTAACTCATTCAGTTATAACAACATCCTGTCAGACGGTATTCAGTATTTCAACCCGCAGTATGGAGCTAATCTGAGCGGATCCGGTTCGTACTCAAAATGGGATATTATATCCTACATGGCAAGGGTAAATTATGGCTTTGCCAATAAATACCTGCTTACATTAACCATGCGTTCAGATGGTTCATCGCGCCTGGCACCAGGTAATAAATACCATGTGTTCCCTTCGGCGGCAGCTGCCTGGAATGTTACCCAGGAACCCATGTTTAAAGATTCGCACGTGCTATCAAATCTTAAATTGCGGGTAAGCTATGGTACGGTTGGTAATACAGCAATTAACCCGTACCAAACATTGGGCGCCTTAACGTCGGTTAACTATAACTTTGGTTCTACCAACCTCACCGGGGCCTATCCAACAAACGTACCCAATCCCAACCTTACCTGGGAGTATACATCCACATTAAACGCCGGTGTTGATTTTGGTTTTCTTGACGGACGGATAACGGGTGCCGTTGACGCTTACCGTCAGTCTACCAGGTCGTTATTGCTTCCTTTGTCTTTACCGCCAACATCCGGTATCCCCAACAGCATTTTAACCAATGTTGGCCAAACGCAAAACAAGGGTATCGAAATAAGCGTAAGCAGTGTTAATATACAGGGCAACGGCAGAAACAGCTTTAGCTGGACTACCAGCGCCAACATTACCTTCAACCGCGGAACAGTAACCAAATTAGCAAGCGGTGTTACCCAGGATATCGCGAATAACCTTTTTGTCGGGCAGTCTATCAATGCCATCTTCGATTATAAAAAGGTTGGAGTATGGCAAAATACTGCCGCCGATACCGCGCAGGCTAAAAGCCTGGGGCTTACCACTACAGGTACTGGTTCTGTTATAGGCACCATGAGGGTAGAAGATGTAAACAAGGATGGAAAGATTAGCGCAAGCGACAGGATAGTACTTGGATCCGATCAGCCAAAATATACCGGCGGGTTTACCAATCGTGTTGCCTACAAAGGGTTTGATTTTACTATAGTGGGCGTTTACAGGGTAGGTGGTTTAATAACCTCCAGGTTATTTCAAAGCGGCGGTTTTGTTAATACCTTCCAGGGCAATTATAATAATTTGAATGAAGATTACTGGACACCAACCAATCATCAAAATTATTATCCGAAGCCAAACTCTGCATCAACCAATACACCTTACTCATCGTTACTGAGCTATTTTGATGGTACTTTCCTTAAAATAAGGAGCGCTACCCTGGGTTATTATATGCCCGAATCAATAACAAAACGTATTAAGGCAAAGTCATTAAGAATATATGCAACGACGCAAAATCCATTTATACTTTTTTCGCCGTACCGCAATACTTTTCACGGCCTTGACCCCGAAACAGCCGGAAGCTTAGCCATTGATACTCCTCCCACAAAGTCATTTACATTCGGTATTAACATGACACTTTAAATTAAAATAAGATGAAAAGGATATCTATATATTTATACAGCTGTTTATTTTTAGGTCTGATGGTTACCTCGTGTAAAAAAACATTGGTAGAAGCTCCTAAATCAACTTTAACCCCAGCTTTTTTTACAACAACACAGGGTTTCATGTCGGGCCTTACGGCAGCATATGCCGGTTTTAGGACCATTTGGGGGCCCGATACCTATTTTGAAATGACTGTACCCGGTACCGATGAGTTTATTGCCGGTAACGATGGTAATAACGGCCTGGTTAAATACAACAGTAATTTTAATACTGCCGATGGTATAGTAGCAGGCATCTGGAAAAATTGCTATACTTATATCAATACCTGTAACGGGCTGATTGATAATGCTCCGGCCAGCCTCGACGCCGCCACAAAAGCAAGTTTAATTGGCGAGGCTAAGTTTCTGCGGGCCAACTATTACTTTATATTAGTTCAGTTTTGGGGCGATGTAACCTTAAATAAAAGCTTTCAGGCAACCCCAACAACTTCTGCCGCCCGTGCCCCGATGGCCGATGTGTATACTTTTATAATTCAGGACCTAAAAGATGCCATAGCTGCTTTGCCTGTGGGGCCGTTAACCAATGGCGTACAGCCAGGCAGGGCTACCAAAGCTGCGGCCGAGCATATGCTTGCAAAAGTTTACTTAACAAGGGCGGGTTCATCGGCCAAACAAGCTGATGATTATAAAAACGCCTATACCAACGCTATTGATTTAATTACCAATATTGCCCCTGGTGCAGGTATAAAGCTGCAGCAGGATTTTGGAAAAGTATTTGCCGAAGGCAATGAAAGTAACAGCGAAATATTGTGGACAGTACAGCATACTACTACACTGGCCTACAATGGTTCGCCTACTCAAAATAATAGCGGTCCCGATAATTTGCTGTGCCATTTATTTGCGCCTAAATATGAGGTGCAGCCAGGTATGCAGCGAAGCACACTTTATGGCCGCCCTTATATACGTGCTGTACCTACCCATTGGCTTACCGATACCGTGTTTAAAGAAAGGGTGAACGACCAACGGTATAATAAAACATTTCAAACCACATGGTTATGTAACAATGCAGCATCTATACCAAACTGGCCCAATCCTTTACCGGCCGGTGCGCCCGCAGGCGCGCAACCAGGCGCACCTAAATTTACTGTAGGCGATACAGCTATATGGATGCCGGGTTATGACATGACAGCAAGCCAAATTGCAGGTTACCGTTACCAGGTTATACCACCCCGCAAATACAGTATTGGCCTATCGCCCGCCATGATCAAATATTTTGATACCAAGCGACCCGATCAAAATTCGCCATCCAGCAGGCCTATCATCATATACAGACTGGCCGAAACCTATTTAATTGCTGCCGAGGCGTTATATATGGATGGCCGTGTAGCTGATGCCGTACCGTACATAAACGCGGTGCGTGAAAGGGCTGCTTATCCATCGGGCAACGCTGCCGCAATGGATATCACTGCTGATAAAATTACACTGGATTTTATTTTGGATGAGCGTTCAAGGGAACTATGTGGCGAGCTGGTACGCTGGCTTGACCTGGCCCGCACTGGCAAATTACTAGAAAGGGTAAAGCTGCACAATACCGATGGTAAAAATAACATCAAACCATTTCATGTGCTGCGGCCAATTCCGCAAGCACAAATTGATGCTACAATTACTGGTACTCCTTATCCGCAAAACCCTGGTTGGTAAGTTAGTGTCATGTCAAACTTCAATTGTCGGTTAGTCTTAAGTCGGAAGTCTTGAGTTCTAAGTAGGAAACAAGCAAAACGCGACTTGAGACTTCCGGCTAAAAACTATTGACTTAATAACAGGGTACTTTTAACATCTATTTATAATAAACAGAACGCAATAATTAAAACTATATATGAAAAAGCATAACCCGGTTCCTGGTATTCTTTTTACTTTTCTTTTGTTTTTTTATGGCCTTACAGCTTTTGCAGGCGTTTATCCGGCGCCCGAAACATCACCATATAATGTAAAACTTTATGGCGTAAAAGGAGATGGCAAAACCATTGATACCAAAGGGATTAATAAAGCAATAGATGCGGCGGCAACAGCTGGCGGGGGCACTGTTTACTTTCCTGCAGGCAATTATTTGTGTGGTTCTATTCATCTTAAAAGCAATATCTCTTTATATATTGATCAGGGGGCTACTATCATAGCGGCCCCCATTGCCGATGAATCGGGCTATGATTTACCCGAAGACAAGATCGACAACAAATACCAGGATTTTGGGCACAGGCATTGGCATAACAGTTTGATATGGGGCGAAAACCTGCATGATATTTCCATATTAGGCCCCGGTACCCTTTGGGGAAAAGACCTGGTACGGAGTAATAAAGGAGAGGATGACAAACGTCCGAACAAAACCATCAGCCTTTATTTATGCCGTAATGTGATTATTAAAGACATATCCATATTGCATGGCGGCTGGTTTGGCATCCTGGCTACCGGGATAGATAACTTTACTATTGATAATGTGAAAATGGATACCAACCGCGATGGGATGGATATTGATTGCTGCCGAAATGTGCGTATTTCCAATTGCAGCGTTAACTCGCCCTATGATGATGGTATATGTTTGAAAAGCACCTTTGGGCTTGGCTTTGCCCGCGCTACAGAAAATGTTACCATCACCAATTGCCAGGTAAGCGGTTATGATGAAGGTTCGTTTTTAGACGGTACCTTTAAAAGGAACGAAAAAAAATACTCCGATGGCAATCCTACAGGCCGTATAAAAATGGGCACCGAATCAAATGGTGGATTTAAGAATGTCACCATTTCAAATTGTGTATTTGATTATTGCCGTGGTTTGGCTCTTGAAACTGTTGATGGCGCGCTTTTAGAAGATGTTACCATTACCAATATTACCATGCGCGATATTGTAAACGCTCCAATCTTTGTTCGCCTGGGCGCGCGCATGCGTGCCCCTGAAGGCACACCTGTTGGCGCACTCAGACGAGTTATCATCAGCAATGTGGTATGTTATAATGCCGATAATAAGCATGGCGCAATCATAAGCGGAATCCCAGGCCACGATATTGAAGACCTGCGGTTAAGTAACATCAGGATCTATTACAAAGGTGGCGGTACTAAAGAACAATCAACACGTGAAGTGCCTGGTTTAGAAAAAGAATATCCCGAACCATACCGTTTTGGTACAATGCCGTCCTACGGTTTCTTTATCCGCAATGTTAAAGATTTTAAAATGAATGATGTGGAGGTAAGTTATATTGATGAGGATCTTCGCCCGGCATTTATACTTGATCATGTAACCGGTGCCGATTTTCAGCACATCAAAGCGCAGAAAGCGGCCAATGCACCGGCATTTGTTTTAAATGAAGTAAAAGATTTTAACATATATAATAGTTTGCCGGTTGCAAACACCAGGATGGCAGATGTGAATAAGAAGGAACTTTAATAAAATAAATAATTGCATGAAAAGTAAACTATCCAGGTCAATAATAATACTTACAGCGCTTGCAGTAAGCATAACACTTTATGCCCTAAAACCGGCAGCCGATGTAGTGCCCGACGCCGATAATGCCGGTTTAAAATTGCCCGCCGGCTTTGGCGCCTTAAAAGTTGCCGAAACGGGTGCCAAGGCAAGGCATTTAGTGGTTACGCCACAGGGCGATATTTATGTAAAGCTTGCAAAGGTTAATAAAGAAGGTAAAGGTATTTTAGTATTTCATGAAGCTGCAAATGGCAAGGCCGAACTCAAATCGGGCTTTGGCACTTACGGTGGTACCGAGGTTTATTTAAAAAACGGGTACCTGTATGCTTCATCCAATACCGAGGTGTTCAGGTATAAGGTGAATGATAAAAATGAAGTTATTAACCCGGATCAGCCCGAGAAAATAGTTACCGGTTTAAAGGCGGGCCGCCAGCATGAAACAAAATCGTTTGTATTGGATAACGATGGCAATATTTATGTAAACATAGGCGCCTGGTTTAATTCGTGCCAGGAAAAAGACCGTGGGTTACATTCACCCGGAATACCGGGCTGCCCTATTCTTGATTCGATGGGTGGAGTGTGGCAGTTTAAAGCCGACAAATTAAACCAAACCTATGGCGATGGTGTGCGGTATGCAACCGGGCTAAGGAATATGGTGGGTATGGACTGGAATCAGCAGGACAACCAGCTTTTTGTAATGCAGCATGGCAGGGATAACCTCAATAGCTCATGGCCCGAACTGTATACCACCAAACAATCTGCCGAGTTACCAGCCGAATGTTTATACGCCCTTAAAAAGGGCGACAATGCAGGTTGGCCGTTTATGTACTATGACCAGATTCAGCATAAGAAGATACAAGCCCCTGAGTATGGCGGCGATGGAAAAAAAGAAGCAGATGCTAAATTTATCGATCCGGCTGCCGCCTATCCTGGCCATATGGCGCCCAATGGTTTGCTGTTTTATAGCGGCAATCAATTTCCGGCAAAATATAAAAATGGGGCCTTTATAGCATTTCATGGCTCATGGAACAGGGCTCCCGAACCACAGGCCGGATACTTCGTAGTTTTTCAGCCATTTAAAAATGGAAAGCCCGACGGCGATTGGGAAGTATTTGCAGATGGTTTTTCGGGCTCACCCGAAAAAACCGCGGCTGGTCGTGCCGATCATCGTCCCTGTGGGCTTGCCCAGGGCACCGATGGATCTTTGTATGTTACTGATGATTCAAAAGGTACCATATACCGCATTATCTACACTAAAAAATAGTTGCCCCAATGAGAAAATATTTAATGATTATCACCTTCATTTTTAGCTGCTCTCAGTTAATGGCCCAGGTTAAAGCATCAGTAAAAAAACGGACTAAACCCCGGCAAAGCTTAGCTGCCCCGGTGGTTGACGGCAAAAGTGTATATGTAAAATATTGTTTAACCTGTCACCAGGCCGATGGGGGCGGGGTACCTAACATGAACCCTCCGTTAACTAAAACATCTTATGTGCTGGGCGATAAAACCCGCCTGATTAAGGTTGTGCTTAACGGGTTTTCGGAAAACGTTGATATTGATGGTGAATCATACTCCAACGTGATGCCTGCACATGATTTTTTGAAAGACCAGGAAATCGCTGCTGTGTTAACCTATGTCAGGAAAAATTTTACCAATAAAGCAGGTGCAATAAGTACGGCGCAGGTAAAGGCTGTAAGAGCCGTTAATAAAAAATAAATCCTTTTTTAAAACAGATACCTTAAATATTATGAAATCATTTTTATACTTATTACTAATGGTTTGCCCGGCGATAGCATTTGGGCAGGATACCAACACCGAAGCAGTTGTTCGCAAAGTTGCCGACAATATAGTTCAAAACACCTCATTTAAATTCATCAATTCCAGTACCAAAGAAAAATACGATTCTACCAAAGGGTTGGCATCATCAGCTGATATTAAAGCTGATAGCAAGTACAATAAGTGGGCTTATGTAAACGGTGTTTTAGCCATTGGCATGGTACAAACTGCCGATGTGCTTAAGGATAAAAAGTACTCGGAGTATTCCCAACACAATTTTGCGTTCATTTTTGATAACCTCAATTACTTTGAAACGCTTTACAAAGCTAAAACAACACCGAGGGTAGAATATGGTTCGGTATTCAATATCACCAACCTCGACGCTTGCGGTGCAATGTCTGCCGGGTTGTTTGATGTAAATGCGCTGGCACCAAGAAAAGATTACCAGGCCTATTTAGAGAGATCAGCAGCTTATATATCAACCAAACAGATGCGCCTGGCCGATGGCACATTTGCACGGCCCCAACCACGTTTTGGTACCCTTTGGGCCGATGATATGTTTATGAGCATCCCGTTTTTAGCGCGTATGGGCAAGCTTACGGGCAACACCAAATACTTTAATGATGCGATAAAACAGGTAGAGAATTTTAACAAATATCTTTATGATCCTGCTACCGGCCTTTTCTTTCATAATTATTATTCTGACGATCAAACCAATGGAGTAGGCCATTGGGGCCGCAGCAATGGCTGGATAGCAATGGCACAGGTGGAGCTGTTAAACAATTTGCCGGCAAATCATCCTAAACGCCCCGAACTGATCAAATTGCTGTTGAGGCAAATTGTAGGTTACTCCCGCTACCAGGACCAAACCGGTTTATGGCACCAGTTATTGGATAAACCGGATTCATACCTGGAAACATCAGTTACAGCTATGTACACTTATGCCGTAGCACGTGCAGTAAACCAGGGATGGATCAATGAAAAATATATAGCTATAGCCCAGGAAGGATGGGATGGGTTAAAAACCAAAATTACAGCCGCCGGAGAATTGCAGGATGTTTGCATTGGTACCAACATGGATACCGACATTAAATTTTACTACACCAGACCAACTGAGCTAAACGATACACATGGCTTAGGCGCACTGTTACTGGCCGGAACCGAAATGCTTAAAGCAGAAAGGAAAAAATAACCATGTACAAGCTAACCAGGCTATTGCTTAGGGAAATCGCTTTTAAAATCGAGAAAAAAACAGGAGGCACCTACGGAGCCAAAAAACGAGACACTTTTCACTATAAACACATAACTCCGCTGGAGTTGAAAATAGTCGGTGAATCAATGACTCCAGCGGAGTCACGTGTTTATAGCAAAGGAAACCTAAAAGCCTGGCTCCGTAGGTGCCTCCTCTTTAAAAGCGATTTCCCTGGACTGTTGTTGGGTATTATCCTTACGGTGGCATGTAATTTAAGTTTGTTTGCTGCCGATGTAGATATCACCGCTTACGGTGCCGTAGGTAATGGCACCACTTTAAACACTGATGCTATTCAAAAGGCAATTGACGCCTGTTATAAAAGCGGTGGTGGTAAAGTTGTTATTCCTGCGGGAGTGTTTTTAACAGGTACAATTGCATTGAATGACAATATTACCCTGCAGCTAAACAAAGAGGCTGTTTTATTAGGCAGCACCGATGTTAACGATTATAAAAATCTTGATCCGTTTGTGGATGGGCTTGGCATAAGTGTTGGCTGGGCGCTGGTTGTAGCCGTTGATAAAAAAAATATAGGCATAGCGGGCGAGGGTACCATTGATGGCCAGGGATCAAAACTCAAAGCGCAGCAAATATTAACCGATACACGTGCGGAGTCGCAGCGCTGGGGCAGGCGTCCGTTTTTATTGCGTATTGTACGTTGCCAGAACGTTGCTTTAAATGGTGTTACCCTAAATTATGCCGCAGCCTGGACATCGCATTACTTTCAATGCAAACATGTAAGTATTAAAAATGTAAAAATTGTAAGCAGGGGCGTAGCACACAATGATGGCATGGATATAGATGGCTGCCAGGATGTTACTATTAAGGATTGTGATGTGGAAAGCGGCGATGATGCTTTGTGTTTTAAAACAACATCAAGTAAAATGGCCTGTAAAAACATCGTTGTTTCGGGCTTGCGATTAAAAAGCGGCCAGGGAGCAATCAAGATCGGAACTGAATCCATGGCGGCATTTGAGAACATCAACATATCACAATGTTATATTTATGATACAGCCAATGGCGGTATCAAGTTGCTTTCTGTTGATGGCGCAAATATCAGGAATGTCCAAATCAGCGATATTACCATGGTTGAGGTAAAAACGCCTATACTCATTCGTTTAGGTGCCAGGTTAAGTGTATTCCGCAAAGATCAGGATAGCCAGCAATCTATAGGAACGCTTGAAAACGTAACCATCAAAAATGTAAAAGCGAAAGCGGCAGATAACGCACAGCTGATGCCGCCATCGGGTATCCTGATAACGGGTATCCCCGGGCATTACATTAAAAACCTGGCATTAGAAAACATAGAGATAAACCTTGCAGGCGGCGGAGACAATGAAAATGCCAGGCAGGTTGTGCCGGAAGCCATTGATAAATATCCGGAAGTAAAAACATTTGGTCCGCTGGTACCGGCCTACGGTGTTTGGGCAAGGCACGTGGATAGATTAAAGATCAGCAATGTAAAATTTACCTTAAGCCATAATGATCTTCGGCCAGCCATTATCTGTGAGGATGGGAAAAACATAGAACTTAATTCCTGCATCATTCCCGAAACTACCGGAGCCCAGGCAGTAATAAGGTTAGAGAATGTTGCCGGGGCCCGCATAAATAATACTACAGTAACCGGATCTGCAGATGCATTTGTGCGTGTTGAAGGCAATGCAAGCCGTGATGTACATATCCTGGAAAATAAAATCCCCGGCATACAAAAAAAGGTTGAGCTATCTGCTGATCTGAAAGCCGGAACAGCTGTTTTGGATTAGAATAATAAAATTGATGATCAATATAAAATGAAGGCAAATATTTGCAAAGTATTTTTAGGCTTGGTTTTTCTGCTACCCTGCAGGCTTTACGCCCAGCAGAGTGCCTTACCGAAACAAACTGATCGCTGGGCCATCCAACCAGATGGAAGTATCAAATGGACCATTAATGGCAGGTTACCTCATACAAATCATATCGAAATGTCGGGAGAAAAAGTATCTGTTTGGGTTCAGTATGGGTTAGATAGCGCTGGCAGATCATCTGTTTTGCGAACGGTGGTGTTCCCAACATTCAGGATGCTGCCCGATGGTACCCGTACCCATATTGATTATACCTTTCAGGATAGCGGGTTGCCCCGGTTTTACATTAATAACCGGCAGTTAAAAACTGATTTAGCCAGCGGGAAAAAATCGGGCGATCTTTCCTATAACATCAAAAGCATCAGCCACAAAGGCATTATGCGGATTGGGGCGACAACAAGCAATCCGGCGCTGGTAAAAATTGAACGGAGTATTTTCCCCTCGGTGGATAAGCCAATGGTTATTGAAAAGTTTGCGTTTACTAATATTACCGATAAACCGGTCACCATTTCCATGGAATACCTGCGGCATGAGGTCAGGACAGATAGCCTTAAAAGTAAAGTAAGGCCCCATTCCATCATCATGGGCTCGGCAAATAGTGGCAGCCGTATAGTGCAACCCGGTGAGCATACAACTTTCGCGGTTTATTATTTGGCAACAGATTTTCCCGGTCAGCCCATTACGGTTAATGCAGATGCGGAAGAAAAAGCCCGTGAAAGCCGTGTAAATACTATTTTATCACCATTGCAATTAAAAACACCGGATACGTTATTGAATACCGCGTTCTCCTTTGCCAAGATCAGGGGAACAGAGAGTATTTACAAAACCAAAGCAGGCTACCTGCATGGGCCGGGCGGGCTGGCATACTATGCCGCCATCTGGGCAAATGACCAGGCCGAGTATATTAGTCCCTTCTTCGCATTTTCGGGAGATAGTATCGGCAACCTGTCGGCCATGACTTGTTACCGCTTGTTTGCCAGGTATATGAACCCGGCGTACAAACCCATACCCAGCTCCATAGTTGCCGAAGGCGACGCTGTATGGAAAGGTGCCGGTGACCGTGGCGACCAGGCTATGATTGCCTATGGCGCTTCGCGGTATGCATTAACGTATGGCCGCGCCGATTCTGCAAAAGTATTGTGGCCGCTCATTACCTGGTGCCTGGAATATAGTAACCGCAAGCTAAACGACCAGGGCGTAGTTATTTCAGATCATGATGAGCTGGAAGGTCGCTTTCCCTCAGGTAAAGCCAACCTGTCAACCAACAGCCTTTATTATGACGCGTTGATATCGGCGGCTTACCTTGGCAAACAACTACATCAGCCAAAAGCACAAACAGACGAGTATTTAAAACAAGCCGCAACCCTTAAAAGTAATATCGAAAAATACTTCGGGACAACCATAGAAGGCTTTAAAACCTACAAATACTACGAAACCAATGATGTACTGCGTGCCTGGATCTGCCTGCCCCTTACCATGGGTATTTTAGACAGGAGCGAAGGAACCATCAATGCGTTGTTTTCGCCCCGCTTATGGACGGCTGACGGATTAGCTACCGAGGCAGGCAAAGAAACCTTTTGGGACCGCTCAACCCTATATGCGCTTCGTGGCGTACTGCAGGCCGGCAAAACAGAAAAAGCAATGGAATACCTGCGTTATTATTCGCGCAGGAGGTTGTTAGGAGAGCATGTACCTTACCCCGTAGAAGCCTATCCCGAGGGTAACCAAAGGCATCTATCTGCCGAGAGCGGACTTTACTGCAGAATATTCACCGAAGGGTTGTTCGGTATGCGACCAACGGGCTTTAACAGCTTCAATTGCACGCCACGGCTGCCAAATGGCTGGAATGAAATGGCGCTAAATAATATTCATTCATTCGGGCACGTGTTCAACCTTAAAATATCGAGGTTGAATAAGGAGAAGTTAAATATTACCATAACCGAGGGTAGCAAAACCATCAAATACAAAGTAAATGACGGGGGTACACAAGCGGTCACTTTATAAGTATCTATAACAAACAAATAATATAACTATGAAGAGCAAACTTTTTAAATACATCCTGCCTGTTTTAATGATAATTACTGTTTATGACAGTAATGCCCAAACACATCAGCTTGAAAAACTTTGGGAAACGGATACGGCTATAAGGGTTCCTGAATCAGTTTTGCCCGATTTTAAAAAAGGTGTATTATATGTATCAGAGATAGATGGAAACCCTAACGCTGTTGATGGTAAAGGAGGGGTAGCCAAAATTACTGTTGATGGAAAAATTACTAACCTTGATTTTACAACCGGTTTAAATGCACCTAAAGGGTTGGGGCGGTTTGGTAATGAGTTGTATGCCGCAGATCTGTCGGAGGTAGTGGTTATTGATATCAAAACGGGTAAGGTTAAAAACAAGATTGTTATTGACAGCGCCAAAGCCTTAAATGATGTTACTGTTAATGATAAAGGCGTTGTTTATGTATCAGATAGTAAAACAAAAAAAATACACCGTATTGAAAATGGCCGTGCAACCACGTTTTTAACAAACGTAAGCGGTGTAAACGGGCTCAAAGCTATCGGCGCCGATCTTTACATATTGGGTGGCCAAAAATTTATGAAAGCAGATAGCCAGGGTAATTTAACACAAATAACAATGCTAAGCTGCGGAGGCGATGGCCTTGAACCTGTTGGTAATGGCGATTTCCTGATTACCTGTTGGTCGGGACATATATTTTATGTAACAGCCGATGGTAAAATAGAAACCCTGCTTGATACACAGGAGCAAAAGGTAAATACAGCCGACCTGGCTTATGATACCGTGAAACACATTTTGTATGTGCCCACCTTTTGGGCTAAAAAGGTAATAGCCTTTAAGTTAACAACAGTTAAATAATATGAGGTTTTGCAAAATACGTTTTCTTAAAAAATATTTGCTTGTTTCGGGTTTGGTAAGTACCGAACTTGCAATGGCGCAAACACACAACACCGATGCCTATTTAAAACTGTGGTATACCAAACCGGCTGTTGCCTGGGAAGAGGCCTTGCCCCTGGGAAATGCTACCACCGGCGCTATGGTGTTTGGCGGTATTAACCACGAGCATTACCAGCTTAATGACCATAACCTATGGTCGGGCTATCCCGAAGCCGGGAACAATCCACAGGCATCAGCGCATTTGCCCGAAGTACGAAAGGCTGTGTTTGATAACGATTTTGAAAAAGCAGCAGAGATATGGAAAAAGTATTTGCAAGGGCCATACACGGCCAGGTATCTGCCCTTAGGCGATCTGCTGCTTAACTTTAACCTGAAAGACAGTATACATTACTACCGCGACCTGAACTTAAATAACGCGGTTTCGAACTTGCGGTTTGAGGCTGATGGTGTGAATTACCAACGGGAAACATTTATAAGCTACCCGGATAAAGTAATGATGGTACGTATCACTGCGGATAAAGAAGGCGCTATTAATTTCACAGCTAATTTGCAAAGCAAGCTTCGCTTCAGCATCGAAAATGATGGCAACAATAAGCTGATTTTAAAGGGTAAAGCCCCAAGTTATGTGGCCAACCGGGAATCCGAACCACGACAGGTAATTTATGATGAGCCAAAAGGGGAGGGTATGAGTTTCCAGATTAACCTCAAAGTAAAAAATGATGGCGGCCGTGTGATAGCCGATAACAATGCATTACAGGTTACGGGCGCCAACCAGGTTATACTTTATTTAACCGAGGCAACCAGCTTTAACGGTTTTAATAAATCGCCGGGGCTGCAGGGTAAAGATCCGGCTATTGAGGCCAATGCGAGCCTGCTTGCCGCCGTGCAAAAAACGTACGAGCAACTCAAGCAAAGGCACATTGCCGACTATCAGCGCCTGTTTAAACGGGTCGATTTTAATTTGGGCGCCGATAGTGGCATGGTAAAGCAACCTACGGATGAACGGCTCAAGAGTTTTAGTGTAGCCAATCCCGATAAGCAATTACAAACCCTGTATTACCAGTTTGGCCGGTATTTGCTCATTGCCAGTTCAAGGCCGGGTAGTGGGCCTGCCAACCTGCAGGGCATCTGGAACGACCAGGTGATACCGCCCTGGGGCAGTAACTATACCACCAACATCAATACCGAAATGAATTACTGGCTGGCCGAAAATACCAACCTTTCGGAGTGCCACCAACCTTTATTTGATTTTCTGAAAGAGCTTGCCGTGAACGGCGCAATTACAGCCAAAGTAAATTATAACATTGATGAAGGCTGGGTACAACACCATAACAGCGATATCTGGGCTAAAACATCGACCGTTGGTAATTTTGACCACGACCCCAGGAGCGCCGTACGATGGACGGCCTGGCCAATGGGCGGAGCGTGGATGAGTCTTCATTTATATGACCATTACCTTTTTACCGGCAACAAGCTTTTTTTGAGCAAAACCGCATACCCTATTATTAAAGGCGCTGCACAGTTTATGCTGCACTGGCTGGTAACCGATCCAAAAACAGGTTACCTGGTAACAAATCCTTCCACCTCGCCCGAAAATACGATTAAAATCAGTGGGAAGGAATACCAGGTAAGTATGGCTTCAACTATGGATATGTCTATCATCCGCGAGTTGTTTCAGGATTGTATAAGCAGCGCGGAGATATTGGGTACCGATAAAGTGTTTGCAGCCCAGGTAAAAGCCGCTTATGATAAACTTTATCCGTTCAACATAGGTAAACACGGCCAGATACAGGAGTGGTTCCAGGATTGGGACGATACTGCAGACACCCACCGGCATATATCACATTTATTTAGTTTGTTTCCAGGCAGGCAGATCTCTGTGTTTAATACGCCCCAGTTGGCTGCCGCTGCAAAACAATCTATGATCTATAGGGGCGATGTAAGCACAGGCTGGTCAATGGCCTGGAAAGTGAACTGGTGGTCGCGGATGCACGATGGCAACCATGCCTATAAAATATTAGGTGCAGCATTTAACTATATGGACCCATTGCAAAAAAAGGGACAAATGAGCGGCGGTGGTACTTACCCCAATTTGTTTGATGCCCACCCGCCCTTCCAGATCGACGGAAATTTTGGAGGAACGGCTGGTATGACCGAGATGCTGTTGCAAAGCCAGGATGGTGAAATAGAATTGTTACCCGCCCTGCCAGATGCCTGGGCCGATGGCAGCATTATAGGCATCAAAGCCCGCGGAAACTTTGAAGTAGCCATCGACTGGAAAAATGGAAAATTGAGTAAAGCGCTGATCAAATCGAACATTGGGGGCAATTGCCGCTTAAGAACCCCGATACCTGTAAAAGTGGTTGAGGTAAGCAGTAAAGCGGCTACAGGTATCAACAAAAACATTTTAGATACGCCACCGGTAACACCGGTTTACCAGAAAGCAGATGACGCCAAACTACCGGATGTATCCTTTAATAAAGGTTATGTAATTGACTTTGCTACAGAAAAAGGTAAAACCTATACCATTATACCTAACTAACATGATAAAAAATATAAAAGGCTTTTTGCTGGTTTGTTTGTTTTGGAGTTTCACCGCAAGGCTTCACGCGCAATCTATCACCTGGACGGAAGTAGAACCCGGAATATGGAAAGGCATTATAGGTAAGCCCGAAGAATATGACTTACTGAAAGTGGCCGGGGTACAACCTTATCATGCTGGTTTAGCGCAAATGCCAAAGACCGCCTTCCCCTTGCCACAGCAGGAAATTACAGGCAATGTACAGGGGGGTAAAACTTACCTGCGCTTTCCGTTAGAAAAAAAAGAGCAGTTGTTTGGTTTCGGTTTAAATTTCCAAACTGTATTTCAGCGCGGTAAAGTGCTTACGCTGCATGTTGACAATTATGCAGGTAAGGATAATGGGCGCACCCATGCACCCACACCTTTTTACGTATCATCAAATGGTTATGGTGTGTTTATCAACTCGGCCAGGTACATCAGTGTATACGCAGGTACAGCAGTAAGGCGCGACAGTAAAGTAACTCCCGAGGTAAAAGACAGAAATCTTGATAAAACATGGAGCTCGCACCCATATTCAGATGGTGTGGAAATGCTGGTGCCCGCTTCTGGGGTAGAGATCTATGTATTTGCTGGTCCAACCACTTTAGATGCCGTACGGCGCTACAATTTGCTAAACGGCGGCGGTTGTTTACCACCACGCTGGGGCCTGGGCTTTACACAGCGCATGCAGCGTTTAACCGATGCGCAGGGTGTTGCAGCTGAAGCAAAGGCATTTGAGGAAAAAGGTTACCCGCTTGATTTTATCGGGCTTGAGCCAGGCTGGCAAAGTAAATCATACCCCTGTACTTTTGAGTGGGACGCAAGCCGGTTTCCTGATCCTAAAGGTTTTGTGCAGGAAATGCTGAAAAAGAATATCAGGCTCAATTTATGGACTAATCCTTATGTATCTCCCGAGGCGCCGGTTTATAAAAGTATTTTACCTTATAGTGGCTCACATACGGTTTGGAACGGTATAGTACCCGATATCAGTATGTCCGAAGCACGTAAGATATTTTTTGGCGAACTGGAAAAAGGCAAAATAGATATTGGCGTCAGCGGCTATAAAATGGACGAGGTTGATGGCGGGGATAATTATTTATGGCCCGACGTAACAAATTTCCCGTCAGGCCACGATGCCGAACAAATGCGCCAGACCTATGGCCTAATGATGCAGCGTTATACCGCCGAAATTTACCATGAACGTAATCAACGTACATTTGGCCTGGTTCGTGCTTCAAATGGTGGTGGTTCTTCTTTCCCTTATGTTATCTATAACGACTATTACGATCACCGGGATTTTATAACCGCATTGGTAAACAGTGGTTTTGCCGGTGTGTTATGGACGCCCGAGGTACGTTCATCCAAAACCGGCGAGGAATGGTTACGCAGGTTTCAGTCGAATGTTTTTTCGCCTATGGCTATGATCAATGCGTGGGCCAGCGGTACCAAACCGTGGTCGTTCCCGGAGGTTGCCGAACAGGTAAAAACAATGGCCAACCTGCGCATGCAGATGATGCCTTACTGGTATAGCGAGTTTGCCAAATATCATTTTGAAGGCATCCCGCCTTTCAGGGCCATGTACCTGGAAGATGGCTTTGTTGGAGGGGAAGTCAAAAATGAGAACAAAAAAGTAAACCTGGAGGAAAACCCGTATGAAGAGGCCATTACCAAAGAGGTTAAAGACCAGTATATGGCCGGCGAATATTTGCTGGTAGCACCAATATTTGCCGGGCAAACCAGCAGAAAGGTAATCTTGCCTAAAGGTAAATGGTACGATTTTTATACCGGGAAGTATGCAGGTGACGGAGAAGTCATCAACGTTATACCGGGCCTGGATAAAATACCGGTTTATGTAAAGGACGGTGGCATTATACCCATGATGCCGGTAATGCTGCACGCGCCTAAAGCAGGGCAGAAGGTTGACCTGGAGGTGAGGTATTATGGCAGCAAACCGGGTACTTATTCTTTATATGATGATGATGGAGAGACGTTTGATTATGAAAAGGGCAATTATACCTTCCGGAAGATCATGGTGAGTAAAGCAAACGGGAAATTAAAAGGTGCGATTACCCCTGCATTAAAGGGGAAACCAGATAATGTTGGGAGGGTGACTTTCAAAGCAATGACGGATTTTTAGGATCCTTTATCCCCGCTTTTTGATTTTTTTTAATTCCCTCCTTGGGGAGGGGTGCGGCTGACAATGTGCGCAAAGGCAGGGAGGGGTTCACCGTGCGACTATAAAACGTATACTTAAACGCCTGATTAAACCCCTACCTTCCCTTCCCCAAGGAAGGAATCGCACGTATCCCCGCTTTTTGATTTTTTTTAATTCCCTCCTCGGGGAGGGGTGCGGCTGACAATGTGGGCAAAGGCAGGGAGGGGTTTCACCGCGCGACTATAAAATGTGCACTTGAACGCCTGATTAAACCCCTACCTTCCCTTCCCCAAGGAAGGAATCGCACGTATCCCCGCTGCTTTTTTGCTCCGTATCTGTCCTGGAGATTTTTAATTCCCTCCTCGGGGAGGGGTGCGGCTGCCAATGTGCGCAAAGGCAGGGAGGGGTTTCACCGCGCGACTATAAAATGTGCACTTGAACGCCTGATTAAACCTCAACCTTCTCTTCCCCAGGGAAGGAATCGCACGTATCCCCGCTTTTTTCACTTCTGCTTCTCATCTCCCAAAATAGCGCAACCGATTGTTTCGGCCATTAACACGTAATCAGCATCTTTCCCAGGCCCAATATTCCGCAACCTGTTTTTAATAGAAAAATTATCATCTATATTTGTGTGCGCACACGCAAAATTGTTCATCGTGTTTTTCTTGTAATTTATCAAACATGCTAAAAAAACTATTGCTTTTAATTTTTATCGGTTCAACAGGCGCGGCCAGGGGCCAGGATATTTTTCTTTCGGGTATAAAACCGGGCAAAGCGCTGGTAACTTCCAACAAAGGCATATTAACTTTAAAAAACAATTGCTTATCGGTAAAATGGCTTGCTGCTAAAAAGACGATTGCCATAAACGAATTTGTTGCGCAAAATAATAAACCGATTACTTTAAAAGGCGCACCCATGTTTGAGCTGGAGCTTAAGGATGGCACAATCATCAGTTCTGCCGATTTTCAGCTAAAATCCTCTCCCAAAATCATCCTGACAAAAGGCAGCCAAAAGGCGGTTAAACTTTCAGAAAAGGAAAACGGAGTAGAAGTTTTTGCTGAACTTTTGAATGTAAAATATGGTATCCGCGTAATGTGGGAAGCTATTTTAAAAGATAACTCTAATTATATCAGGCAGGCCTTCAGTCTTCATAGCCTGAAAGATTCGTTAAAGGTCAGGAAATTAACGCTTATAAAATTTCCGATAGCAACGGGCATCAGGCCATCGGGTGTTGTTGATGGCTCGCCAATAGTATGGGGTAATTACTTTTTTGCATCTGAAAGCCCGATAAGTAAGTACAACGCCGATAACAATTGGGTTGGCAGCTATATTGAACGCCAGGAACCAGCCCTGGATTTAACAGGTTCTACCGTTTGGGGTGTTGCCCCGCAAGGCCAGCTTCGCCGGGGATTTTTGTATTACCTGGAGCGGGAGCGGGTTGTACCATACAGGCAAATGCTTCATTATAACTCCTGGTATGATATATCATGGGCCGATCGTAAACTGACCGAGGCAGGTTGCCTTGACCGCATTAAAACCTTTGGCGATAGCCTTACAGTAAAGCGCCACCTTAACCTAAACGCCTTTTTGTTTGACGATGGCTGGGATGATAATCAAACGCTATGGCAAATCAGCAAAACTAATTTCCCCACCGGTTTTGATAACATGAAAACGCTAGCCAATAAATATAACGCGTCATTAGGCGTTTGGATGTCGCCATGGGGCGGATACGAACAGGCAAAAGAGCAAAGGCTACAGTATGGCAGGAAACAAAACCCGCCTTTTGAAACCAATTCGCATGGGTTCTCGCTTTCGGGGCCTGTTTATTCCGCCAGGTTTAAAGATGTAGCCGGTAATTTTGTCACCAAATATGGCGTCTCGATGTTTAAATTCGATGGCGTAGGGGCGGGCGACCAATCAACCGGTGCAACGCCTGAATACCAAACGGATATGGAATCATTGTTAAACCTGGTATCATCGCTCCGTAAAGTAAAATCCGACCTTTATTTCAGCATGACAATAGGTACCTGGCCATCGCCTTTCTGGCTTAAATATGGCGATGTGATTTGGAGGAACGGCTGGGATACCAATACACAGGGGCAGGGAGATACCAGGCAGCAATGGCTCAATTACCGCGATGGCGAGGTATATAAAAACATTGTACAACGTGCCCCCCTGTATCCTATAAGCGCCTTAATGTATCATGGTGTTTGTATTGCCGATAATGGCCCGCCCGCTAAATTTGATTTGAACGATAAAGATATTGCTGACGAGATATGGTCGTTTTTTGGATCGGGAACAAGTTTGCAGGAGTTGTATATCAATCCACATAAATTAAATACCGCTAACTGGGATTGCCTTGCTGGGGCCATAAAATGGTCGCGGGAAAATGCAGATATAATGCCCGATTCACACTGGGTTGGTGGCGACCCAGCCAAAGGCGATGTTTACGGATTTGCGGCCTGGTCGCCCAAAAAAGCAATTCTGACCTTAAGAAACCCTTCCGATAATGCAAAAACGTTTGAGGTTAACGCGGGTAAAGCTTTTGAATTGCCTTTAAACAGTAAGTACAGTTATGTTTTTTATAACGCCAAAGTAAGCGGCAGCGAAGCGAAAGTGCCTTTATTTAAAGGGGATAACTATACTGTTACGCTGCAGCCATTTGAAGTAATGGTATTGAACGCCAGGCCTGTTTTGTAAAAGGCGCTGTTGTGGATGCAATGATATATTACGGATCCGTTTAAAAAAGCGGTGGGAATGTGCGATTCCCCTCTTGAGAGGGGCGGAGGGGTGTGTTTATATGCGCGCAATGAAACGCGGAAAAACACACCCCTGCCAACACGCTTCCCACCGCGCCCCCTCTCGAGAGGGGAATAAAGACGTGTTTGTAAATCACTGATTATCAATATCAAATATCCGTCATTGCGAGGCACGAAGCAATCCCCGACATGCTAAGTCCCACATAATTTGGGATTGCTTCGTACCTCGCAATGATGTGTTTTCAAGTGTCTGATATCAATATCAAATATCCGTCATTGCGAGGCACGAAGCAATCCCCGATATGCTAAGTCCCACATAGTTTGGGATTGCTTCGTACCTCGCAATGACGGTAGTTTAGTACATTGGTTTGTCTATATTTCGTTGCACGTCATAACGATTTTTTTAGGATCACCCTGACGGATACTTCGCAATGACATGATTTGATCCAACGGATATGTGCTTTAAGTTAACCCCGGTTCCATGCTACTCAATGCCAAAAAAATACAAATGAAACGAATAGCAATTTTATTAACGTTTTGCCTTTTTAATACAGTATCCTTTTGCCAAACCAACGCAGGCTATAAATGGCTTGACCCTGCTACCGCCGGATTCCCGGTTATCGAGGGGCAGGCATGGCCGTCGGAAGTGGCAAATACTTATGACCGGTTCCCGGCGCGGGCCGAAAAAAGCCTTAACCCCAATGTATGGAACATCTCGCACAGCAGTGCTGGGTTATATATCAAGTTTAAAACAGATGCGCCGAACCTGGTTATCCGGTACCAGGTAAAAGGCGATTTGGCTATGTCGCACATGCCGGCCACCGGGGTAAGCGGCGTTGACCTTTACGCGCTGGACCCTAACGGGAAATGGTGCCTGGCCCCCGGTAGTTTTACTTTTAAAGATACCATCACTTATCGCTTTTCAAACATACAGGTGAGCAAAAGTTTTCCGGGCAGAAGCTATGAGTACAGGCTTTTTTTGCCACTATACAATTCTGTATCCTGGCTCCAGGTAGGTGTGCCGGCCGGCAATACATTTAATTTTATGCCTTTATCTAAAGAAAAACCGGTGCTGGTGTATGGTACATCCATTGCCCAGGGCGCCTGCGCATCAAGGCCCGGTTTGGCATGGACGGCCCTATTACAGCGCGCGCTTGACCGCCCGCTCATAAATCTCGGTTTTTCCGGGTCGGGCCGGCTCGAAAAATCAGTGATCGACCTGATGGCCGAGGTTGACGCAAAAATCTACGTGCTTGATTGCATGCCCAATTTAATCAGCTTTCCCGACCAGGAGATTGAAACACGTTTATCAGCATCGATACAAGGTTTGCAAGAGAAGCATCCGCTAACGCCGATATTGCTTGTGGAGCATAGCGAGGGTAATGTAGATGGCTTGTTGGATACGGGCAGGAATACCGATTATAACCGGGTAAATAAAGTACTTAACCAAACTTACTCCAGGCTGATTGCGGCCGGAGCAAAAAATATTTATTTGTTAACCAACAAGGAAATTGCTTTTGATATTAACTCAACGGTTGATGGCGTGCACCCTAATGATGCCGGGATGCAAAAATATGCCGATGCTTATGAAAAAGCCATCCGGGCAATTATTAATGAGCCGACGGGCCCATATTCAACAACCGCGCCGGTGGTGCAAAGCAGGGATGGTTATTACGATTGGCGAAACAGGCACAATGAGATATTAACGCTTGTTAAAACCGACGCGCCGAAAATTGTCTTCCTCGGTAATTCTATCCTGAATTATTGGGGCGGAACGCCAAAAGCACCTTTAGCAAGGGGAGCCGCGTCATGGGACAAATACCTGCAACCCTTAGGTGTAAAAAACTTTGGTTTTGGATGGGACCAGGTAGAAAATGTGTTATGGCGCGTATATCACGGAGAATTAGATGGTTTTAAGGCCGGCAAGGTGATGATTATGATAGGCACCAATAACCTTTCAATTAACAACGACCAGGAAATAATTGAAGGATTAAGATTATTGGTACAGGCTGTAAAAGTACGCCAGCCCCAAACCCAAATTCTTTTATCTGGCCTGCTACCGCGAAGGGCGCAGGAAAAAAGGGTAGGGGTGCTTAATAAAGCTATTGCCAAGTTGGCGGCCCAAACCGGTGTGCGTTTTATTAACCCGGGGAAGATATTCCTTAATAATGCCGGGAATATTGATGAGTCCCTTTTTGGCGATGGTTTGCATCCTAACGAGGCAGGGTATGAAAAGCTGGCAATTGCGTTGGTTCCTTATCTTAAATAAAAGATTGTCATGCTGAGTGGTAAAATTTGCGAAATTCCGTGGGGAATGATATACAAAAATAAAAGACTGTCATGCTGAGGAACGAAGCACCTATTCGCCAACTTTTCTATCGGTCATGCACAGCTGACAGATCCTTCGTACCTGCCATTGACACATTTATAACTAACTGATTATCAATGCCAAAATTTGTCATCTGCAATGCCATTATTTGTGCGCAAATAAAACTTACTCAGGATGACAGGGAAATTGGATATGTCATGGGTAGTGGTAAAATTTCGCGAAACAATGACGGGGGAATGACATCGGTTAATCCCCAATGTCATGCCGTCCGTTAGCTAACGGATCGGCACCCCACATGCTAAGTGTACTTCATGCGGGTCGCTTGTCCTGTGAGATCCCGATCCGTTAGCTAACGGACGGGATGACTTCCGTTTTTAAACTTGTCATGGGTATGTATAAAACGCCCAACACATCCCCCCGGCAAAATTATAGCTGGATAATGTGATAAAACTATATTAAATTACCTTTGCTATCTTTTTTATACAAAAGGCCAATATGAAGAATAAAATTGTACGCATTAAAGATATTGCCGAAAAAGCGAAAGTTTCTACAGGTACAGTCGACCGTGTATTACACAAGCGGGGGCGGGTATCAAAAAAAGTGGAGGAAAAGGTATTAAAGATCATCGAAGAGATGGATTATGAGCCCAATTTGATGGCAAGGGCCTTGGGTTCCAATAAAATATATCAGATTGCTGCCTTAATACCCGATCATAAAACCGATTCCTATTGGTACGCTCCAAAAGCCGGAATTGAAAAGGCCGAGAAAGACCTGAAGCAATATGGCATCGTTGTGCAGCATTATGTTTTTAATCCGTACGATGTAGAGTCATTTATAACCCAAGCCAATCAGCTAACCAAAGATAATCCGGATGGCATCATGCTATCTCCCATATTTTACCGGGAAACCCTGCCATTTTTTGAGAAATGGAAAGCTGCCGAAATACCATTTGTATTGTTTAATACCCAAATTGCCGAGTGCGAGCCCATTAGTTATATTGGCCAGGACTCATACCAAAGCGGTTTTTTGGCTGGTAAGCTCATTCAATACGGCCAGCCCGATCCTTGTTCAATCCTGATTGCCCATATTGACGAAGAGATAAGCAACGCCGCCCACCTTTTGAAAAAAGAACAGGGCTTCCGTAATTACTTTGCCCAAAATAACCTGGAGCACCAGTACAAAATTTTAAGGATTGAGTTAAACCGGTCCAACCCGGCATTGTTTATAACGCAGTTGGATGACGTTATTGATAGCACGCCCGATATTGCCAGTATTTTTGTCACAACATCAAAGGCGCATGAAATTGCAAAGCATTTGGAGCAGCGCCATATAAAGCATATCAAAATAATAGGATATGATTTGATGCCCGCCAATTTGCATTTTTTGAATAAAGGAGCAATCAGTTTTTTAATTAACCAAAACCCAAAAGGCCAGGGTTACTGGGGCATTTACCAGCTAACCGATCATCTTGTATTTAAAAAAGAAGTCCCCATCATCAAATATCTCCCGCTGGATATAGTGACGAAAGAAAACATGAACTATTATATAGATGATGAGGATACTGTTTACCTGAATATTTAAGAAGTTCTCCTGAAAATAAAAAACAGATCGTCATTGCTGTAAGTATCCATTAGCTAAGTTGGAAAAAAAGGGAAAACGCGTTGGATTTAAGGCTCAATAACAATTATGTCATTGCGAGCGATAGCGTGGCAATCGCGAACTGTGCAGGTCCGCCACACACAGTTCGCGATTGCTTCGTTACTCGCAATGACATAATTCTTGCGGAGTCCTAAAACCAATGCGTCATTCCCGTTTTTTCCGGCTTAACTGGTGGGCACCTCGTGACATGGTTGTTGTGATTCCCTAAAGCCAACAGGCATCCCCACTTCAGGACCATCCTGCTTTATGCCCGCAATCATGCGTGGATATGCGCTTCATTAAAAGTATAAAAACTTTTTTCAGCCAAATTTAACTTCCAGGCCTTAAAGCCAACATCCCGCATACCTTCCGTATCATTTATCAAGTCGTTTTTAAGCTGTGAAATTATTTAAAATAAAATTAACAAAGATGTGTGCGAACACGCAAATATTTTTATATTTGTATGTGGCTATACTTTAGTAGTTTAATGTGTGCGCATACTACTACCTGTAAAGTCATTTATTTTACGCATGGCACAGCTATCTGCCGATAGTTGTTGTACGCAACTTTTATTCCCTGTCTTCATTTGGTCGCGGTACTCCCGATACCATAGTTGTAAATTTTAACAACGTTCAGCAGGCACAAACGAAAATACCCCGGTTGCTTTACCAGGCCGGGTTCAATAAAAATGAAGCTATAGCGCGTTTACGCGATATGGGATTTGAAGATTAATTTAAAATGAACAAAGAAGAAAAAAAGGCTTATAACATTTTTGAAATAGCATCTAATTTTTGCATTGAGGGGAATATCGAAGCTATTGTTCCGCATGGCTCGGGTCATATCAACGATACATTTCACGTAAAGAACACGAATCCCGCATTGCCCGGCTACCTGCTTCAGCGCATCAATCACCATGTATTTGAAAACGTGCCCGCCCTGATGGCAAATGTACAGTTGGTAACCAGTCACCTCAAAAAAAAGCTGGCCCTGGTAGCGGGTTCAAACCCCGATAAAGAGGTGCTTACCATTGTTTTGGCAAAAGACGGGCAATGCTTTTTTTGCGACGCCGAAGGCAATTACTGGAGAATGTATTGTTTTTTGAAAGATACCAAAAGCTACGACCTGGTATTAACCGAACAACAAGCCTATGAAGGGGGGAAGGCATTTGGTAAATTCCAGTTACTGCTTGCAGATTTGGACGCCGGGTTAATTTATGAAACAATAAAAGGTTTTCATGACATTACCATGCGGCTTGATAACTTAAATAAAGTAGTATTGGCCGACCCGGAAAACAGGGTTAAAGATGTGTTGCCCGAACTTTCATTTGTGATGGAAAGGTCGAGGGCGATGGTTACGATTATCAATTTAGGAAAAGAAGGCAAATTGCCCCTGCGTATTATACACAACGATACCAAATTCAATAACATATTGCTTGATGCAAATGATCACGGGCAGTGCGTAATAGACTTGGACACCGTGATGCCGGGTTATGTGGCGTATGACTTTGGCGATGCTATCCGTACCATTATCAATACCGCATCAGAAGATGAGGAAGACCTTACCAAAATCGACCTCAGCATTCCGTTGTTTACAGCTTACGCCCAAGGGTATTTTGAAAGTGCCGGCGGTTTTTTAACAGATACGGAAGTTAAATCGCTTTCGATGGGGGTTTTGTTAATCCCTTACATGCAGGGCGTGCGTTTCCTGACGGATTATATAGCGGGCGATGTTTATTACAAAACACATTTTGCCGGCCATAATTTGCAGCGCACCAGGGCACAGTTTCAATTGCTCAGAAAGCTTGAAGAAAAATATGACTTTTTGGACCAGGTAATTCAAAACGTAGCAGAAACATCCAGACAATTAACATCCGAAACCAAATGAAAGAGCTCGTAGTGCCATTTTTAAAGGGTGTAAGCAGAAGTAGCCCGATAGCCCACCTGTCTTTTTTGTTAGATAGCTATCAAACTAACACTATTGGAATGGTTCCGTGGCCGCGTTACGGATATAAGCCTGATGTTAATTTCACGATAGCTTATGGAACCGACTGCATTTTTATAAAGTATTACGTAACCGAAAAAACAGTGAGAGCGGTTTACAACCAGCCTAACCAACCGGTTTATAAAGATAGCTGCGTAGAGTTTTTTGTGGCCTTTGGCGACGAAAAGGAATATTACAATTTTGAGTTTAACTGTGCCGGTACTTGTTTGGCAGGTTTTGGGGCAAACCGGGAAGATCGCAAATTATTACCGGAACCCGTTATCAGGATGATAAGGCACCATGCGCAATTAAAGGTGGTAAATAACCAGGGCGAAGGCAATATAGCCTGGGAACTTACCCTGATGATCCCGCTGGAGGCATTTTACTACCATTCGCTTGAATCAGTAAACGGCAGGCAATGCAGGGCCAATTTTTACAAATGCGGCGATGACCTGCCCGATCCGCATTTTTTGGCCTGGAACGATATTAAATCCGCTGGACCTGACTTTCACCTGCCTGAATTTTTCGGGAAAATAAAATTTGGGAAGCAACAAGGATATTTAGCCACTTCAAAGCAAAAACAACGTAAGCATGAAACTGAAGATTACTGTACTGCTGCTGTTATATAGCGCCGTTGTTTCGGCGCAATTAAAAACCGGCGGGTACTACCAGGAACTCCCGGATGCTAAACCGGTTCGGCAACAAAGCTGGGACGTGCTGAAGCCGGGTGTTTATGTAAGTTTTGCTTCTGCTGATATCCGTTACGATAAACGTAACGCGCCCGCTATATCGCCCTTGCAAAACCACTGGCAGGCCAAAGCATGGAAAGGGGAAAAAGTACATACCCAATTCCTGGTATGGGCTACCCGTAACCTGCAACAGCTGAGTTTTGAATGGAGCAGGCTTGATGATGGTAAAGGGCATCAAATTCCTGTAGAAAATATCAGTGCCAACTTTGTACGTTACGTGATGGCCGATGGCCTGAATGAGGAAGGCGGGGGCTGCGGTATCAAGACCGGTCTTGATTCGTCATTGGTTGAGGATGTAATTGATCATGTAAAATACCTGCCGGCTGCTAAAAATACTACCCGGCCTGTTTGGCTGAGCATCAAAGTTCCGCGTAATGCCGTTGAAGGTACTTACAGCGGCTATGTGAAAGTTAAAGAAGGAAAAAATAAGTATCCCGCGGTTTTGCATTATACTATACAAGTACTTAACCATACGCTGCCCGAACCAAAGAACTGGAAATTCCACCTTGACCTGTGGCAAAATCCCTATTCGGTTTCGCGGGTTTATGGCGTAAAGCCCTGGTCTAAGGAGCATTTTGATGCTATGCGGCCTTATATGAAAATGCTGGCTGATGCCAGCCAGAAATCAATTACCACCACACTCATCCACGACCCCTGGAACAGCCAAACGTATGATATTTATGGATCGATGATCAAATGGACCAGGAACAATAATGGCTCCTGGATGTATGACTATACGGTTTTTGATAAATGGGTAAGTTTTATGATGTCGCTGGGGATTGACAAGTTTATCAACTGTTATAGCATGATCCCCTGGAATTTGAAATTCTATTATCATGACGATGCCCTGGGGAAAGATACCTGCATTATTGCCAAACCCGGTACGCCGGAATATGATACCCACTGGCGCCCCATGCTTGCCGATTTTGCCAGGCACCTTAAACAAAAAGGTTGGTTTGGCAAAACTACCATAGCTATGGACGAAAGATCTATGGCCGATATGCAAAAGGCAATAGCGTTAATCAAAAGTGCAGATAAAGATTTTAAAATTTCGCTGGCAGGCAACTACCATCCCGAAATTGAGAAAGATTTAGCAGATTACAGCGTGGCCTCGAACCAGCTAATAGATAACCCAACCATGCTTGCGCGCAAAAAGGCGGGGCTTAACACTACTTACTATACCTGCTGCACAGAAGGGCATCCTAATACATTCACTTTTTCTGCACCTGCTGAGTCTGTTTGGCTGGCATGGTACGCGGCTTATAAAGGATATGACGGGTACCTGAGGTGGGCCTATAATTGCTGGACAAAAGATCCTTTGCGTGATACGCGGTTTGGGTCATGGTCATCGGGGGATGCCTATTTGGTTTACCCGGGCTTGCGGTCGTCTATCCGTTTTGAACGGTTGATTGAAGGCATCCAGGATTATGAAAAAATTAATGTGCTGAAGGGGGAATTTACAAAGGGCAACCAACAAGACAAACTACATCAGCTTGAAAAAATAATGAGTGGTTTTGATATCGGCGAGCTGAAGAGTAAGCGTGCAGACGGAGTTTTGAATGCTGCGCAAAAAAGTTTAAATAAATTGTAAATTATTGTAATAAAAATGGATGTTTTTTGAGTTTTTATTGCACTTTTCTTCAACTTTTTGATGCTTTTTTGATAGGGGATGAACCAAAATACAGGTTGCTGTGCCGATACTGACAGCGCTCCAGGGGATACGAATTTTAATATTTTAAAACGATAAAAAACACTTTCTTTAAAATTGCCATTTGTAAAATTTATAATGCGGAATGAATAGCATCGAGGTTCAGATATTGACAGATGAGCGGCTTATAGCCTTGATCCGGGAGAATGATCTTACGGCATTTGAACGTATTTATAATAAGTATTGGTCAAAACTTTACCTTTCGGCATACAATATCCTCAGAGACAGGCAGGTATCTGAGGATGTTACGCAGGAAGTGTTGGTAAACCTATGGTTAAAAAGGGCCAGCCTTCAGCTTAACTCTTTAAACGCTTATTTATATACATCTGTCAGGTACCAGGTGTTTAATGTTATCCGCTCCGGTAAAGTAAGAGCAGATCTTTTTAATCACCTGGAAGAGCTTTTTAGTAATAACGGCGGCGAGGATCTCCTGTCTCAAAAAGACATTAACCGCTTGCTGGATCAGGGCGTTGCCGAGTTACCCGAAAAATGCCGCCAGATATTTATCATGAGCCGTAAAGAACATTTATCAACCAAACAAATTGCCGAACGGCTTGGAATTGCGCCTAAAACCGTTGAAAATCAACTAACTGTAGCCTTGGGTCGTTTACGTAAAACACTGGGCGATTTTGTTTGCATAGCCGCCATTATGTTATGCGTACGTTGGTTTTGACCCTTTTATTGAATTTTACGCAAACTCTTTTCTTAATATTCTCTCCCAAATAATTTCTAAAACTTCATGATTTGTTAATGATATAGAAATATTTGAAATTTCTTTGGGGGTACCCCCTGTGTTGGGTTACTTACATATAATAACCGCCCAATGGAAAAAGAAATACTACTGAACTTAATAAATAAATACCTCTCGAACCAGGCAACGGCCGAGGAGGAAGACCTTTTGTTAAACTATTACAGCACGCTCCAAAAAAATGAGCTGAAATGGGATGAGCTTGAAATGGGCGATGAGCATACAGCCGGGCTTGAGCTTTATAGTAAAGTATTATCAGAGATAAAAGCGCGCGAATCCTCATCAAAAAAGGTTTTTTTTATGAGGAGGTGGTTTATAGCAGCATCCGTAACCTTGTTACTGGGTGTTTCCGCTTCATTGTTCTTTTATTCAAAAAATGACAATTCCTTTTTATCAACTAAAAACAAGACACAGCCTTTAATTAAAAACACCATTGGCCCCGGAGGCAATAAGGCGTTACTAACTTTAGCTAACGGTTCGAAAATTATTTTAGATGATGCCAACACCGGCGAACTGGCCAGGCAATCCGGCGTAAAAGTAACCAAAGCTGCCAACGGCCAATTGGTTTACACTGTCGAAAATACGTCGTCCAATTCAGCCCAAATGGCATATAACACCATCGAAACGCCAAAAGGCGGGCAATACCAGGTTGATTTACCGGACGGTTCAAAAGTTTGGCTAAATGCAGGTTCTTCGCTAAGGTACCCAACAAATTTTAATGGTAACATCCGTAGCGTTGAATTGGCGGGCGAGGCTTATTTTGAGGTTGCTAAAAACGCTAAAAAACCATTCAGGGTTGTGAGTAACAACCAGGTGGTTGAGGTTTTAGGTACGCATTTTAACATCAGTTCGTACATCGATGACACTTCGGTTAAAACTACCTTATTAGAAGGTTCTGTTAAGGTATTATCTACCAAATCAAATCAATCAAAATTGCTGAAACCGGGCGAGCAATCTAACATCAATTACTTAAATAGCTCATTTTCTGTACAACAGGTTAATACAGAAGAGGTAGTAGCCTGGAAAAACGGCTATTTCCTATTTGTTGATGAAGACCTGAAAAGCATTATGAGCAAGTTTGCCCGCTGGTATAATGTTGATGTAGAATACGCATCCAACGTAGATAATTTAAGATTTGGAGGAATGGTTTCCCGATCAAGGGATTTAGCCCAGGCCTTGAAAATCATTGAACAGACAGGAAATATTAAAACTAAAATTGAAGGAAGGAGAGTTATCATTATGCCGTGATAATTACCCCCACATTAAGGTAACCTAAAAAATAAGCCGGAAGTGCTCGAACACTCCCGACTAAAAAGTTAGGGCTTACCATGAAACTAAATTCGTAGTCCAATTACACCTTAAACCCAAACAAGTTCAAATGTATGAAATGTTATGAAATAAGTTTATGCAGGCTCCCCTGTATAAAAAATAAAGCTTTGTTGATTATGAAACTATCCATCATACTGTTGGTAGCAACCATACTTCAGGCAAGTGCTTCAGGTTACGCGCAAAAAATTACATTATCAGAAAAAAATGCTCCGTTAGAAAAAGTTCTTAAAGAAATCAGGGAACAATGCGGATATGATTTTTTCTATAATTCAAAATTGATTAAGCAGGCTAACCCGGTAAGTATTAATGTTCTGAATACCGAATTAGAGGAAGTATTAAAACTGACATTTAAAGGTCAGCCGTTTGTATATAGTATAAGCGAGCAAACAATTATTATCAAACCTAAACCTTTTGAAACACCGTCGCAGGCAGCACCCGTTATAAAAGTTTCGGGTGTTGTTACCGATTCAAAGGGGCTTACTTTGCCAGGTGCAAGTGTGCGTATTAAAGGTACTAATAAGGGCGTTGTAACCAACAGCGAAGGCAGGTTTAATATCGACGCTGATGTTAACAACACCCTTGTTGTGTCGTTTGCCGGTTTTGTATCCCAGGAAATAGTGGTTACCGCGTCAACATCTTTTGTAACCGTTAAATTGCTTGACGATACCAAAGGCATGAATGAGGTTGTGGTAGTAGGTTATGGCAAGCAAAAAAAGCTGACAATAACCGGGGCCGTAACAACAGTAAACGTGGCCGATATAACAACACCAAACCGCTCACTATCTAACGCGCTGGCAGGTAAAGTTGCCGGGGTTATATCTATGCAGAGAAGCGGAGAACCCGGTTACGATAATGCATCATTTACCATCCGGGGTATAGGTACTTTTACAGGTAATTCAAACCCGCTTATTATTATAGATGGAGTGCAGCGCGATGATGTAAACAGCACCTATGGAGGGGCTTATAATAACATCGATCCGGAAGATATTCAAAGTATTTCTTTGTTAAAAGATGCTTCATCAACAGCTGTTTATGGTGCCAAAGGCGCCAACGGTGTTTTGATTATTACTACCAAAAGAGGTGTTGCAGGTAAGCCTAAAATTTCCTTGAAAAGTGAAATGAGCATGTCTGGCCTCACTAAAACGCCAAAAATGCTGGATGCGGTATCATGGATGAGGCTGCACAACGAAGCAACTACAAATGATGGTAACTCATCTGCCTATTCTGAAGAAACTATACAAAAAACAGCGAGTGGTTTAGATCCGTACCTGTACCCTAATGTTAACTGGATAAAATCTGTTTATAAGGATTGGGCACCGGGCTATAATACCAACCTGAATGTAAGTGGCGGAGCACCATCTGTAAGGTACTATGTTTCTGCTTCTTTTTATGATCAGGAGGGAAGCTATAAGGTAACCAAGCAAAACGGCTACAACCCCAACCTAAACTTTAAAAGGTATGATTTCCGATCGAACCTTGATATAGATTTAAGTAAAACCACCTTATTGTCGATGAACCTGGATGCGATGCTGGTTAGCAGCCGTTATCCCGGCCTTTCTGCCGGCAGTATTTGGTACGAGTCGTATTTAACACCGCCTAATGCATTCCCGATACAATATCCGGGAGGCATATGGGCCGGGCCGTTTAATAACGGTGGCTCCAACCCGGTAAACGACGTTCAAAATTCCGGTTATAACAGTGAGTTTCGCCCTACAATCCAGTCGGTATTTTCTCTCAACCAAAAATTAGATGCAATTACAGACGGTTTAAGTGCTATGGCCAGGTTTTCGTTCGATTCTTATAGCGAAAATGATAACGGCAGAACCGGCACCAACGACCTCTTTTTAGCCACGTCAAGAGATCCGCAGGGTAATTTGGTATTCGGCCAATCACGGTACGGGAGCCAGTTTTTGGGCTATACGCAATCGTCATCTGCCGAAAAAACCATGTACCTGGAAACAAACGTTAATTACGACCAGGCCTTTGGCAAACATCATGTGGGCGCATTGTTTTTATATAACATGAGGTCGCGGGTGGTTAGTTCGGCCGGGAGCGTTATTGGCTCTATTCCTTATAATAACCAGGGTCTGGCGGGCAGGATAACTTACGCCTACGCCGATAGATATCTGCTGGAGTTTGATGCCGGTTATACAGGTTCAGAAAATTTTGAAGCCGGTAAAAAATTCGGCTTTTTTCCATCTGTCTCAGGCGGCTGGGTAATTTCAAGAGAGCCTTTTTTTAAGGGGTTGTCAAAGACATTTAATCTGCTTAAAATAAGAGGCTCGCATGGCCTTGTGGGTAATGATCAGATTGGCTCTGCCTATGGCATCACCAGGTTCCCTTATATCAACCAGTATGGCGGTGGCGGATCTGTTGGTTTAGGATTAAACGGAACTGTATATGGTGGCACTACCGAAACCGTAATCGGGGTAGAGAACCTAACCTGGGAAAAGGCAACCAAAGACAATATTGGGTTGGAAATAGGCCTGTTTAATAAGCTGAATATTACGATTGACGCTTATAAAGAAAGAAGAACCAATATCCTGGTTCAACGCAGTTCACTGTCGGGAATATTGGGTGTAGGCGGGGCCGTATTTGCCAATTTGGGCGAAATGAACAACCATGGTGTTGAAGGCAATGTTGAATATAACGACAACATAGGCAAAGTGTCCCTTCGTCTGTATGGTAACCTTACTTATAACAATAATAAAATTGTACAGAAAGACGAACCTAAACAGCTGTACGCTTATCAGCAGTCAACAGGCCGTAAGTATGGCGATAATTTAATGTATGTTGCCCAGGGGCTTTTTACATCCCAGGAAGATGTTGATAAAAGCCCCAGCCAGTTTGGAGCAATTTTAAGGCCCGGTGATATTAAATACAAAGATGTAAACAACGACGGTGTAATCAATAGCTTCGATAAAGTATATACCGGTAAATCTGATATACCAACTATATTGTATGGTGCAGGTTTTACGGTTGGTTATAAAAAGTTCGATCTCTCGCTCTTCTTCCAGGGAACCTCCAATGTAATCATAATGGCCAATGGTTCTTCAATAACAGGTGCAGGTGCCGGTGGCGCAGGTATTGTGCCATTTACAGGTATGGGAACATATCCATCAGGTATGCTTGCCAATCTTGAAAGCAGGTGGACAGTTGAAAACCCCAGCCAAAATGTAGATTATCCGCGATTAGGCATTTCCAACCAAAATAGTAACAACTATCAGCCAAGTACATGGTGGTCTAAAGATGCGAGTTTTGTTCGTTTAAAACAGGCAACATTAGGTTATACGCTTAGTCCACAGTTTATTACAAAGGCGGGTGTTAACTCGGTTTACCTTTATTTAACGGGCCAAAACCTGTTGACATTCTCCAAATTTAAACTTTGGGACCCCGAACTCGGCTCTAATGGCGCAGGCTATCCACCGGTTAGAATACTTGCTTTTGGGTTAAGGGCTGCGTTTTAGAAATAATGGATTTAAATCAATTTTAAAAGTATTTAAAGTTTTTCCAATGAAAAAAAATATACTAATTATGGCGGTTGGGGTATGGTTCCTGAGTGCCAGTTTATCGTCCTGTAATTATCTTAATAAAAAACCCGATAACCTGCTGACATCTGATTTGATTTGGAGCACCAGGGCCAATGCCGAATCATACCTGTACAATATATATGGATATATTGTTGAGACCGATGGGGGCGATTTTAGCGCCATGGGAGCCAGTGACGAATCGTCTGTATCTATCCCGGGTACCAATGTAAGGCAAATGGTTGCAGGCAACTGGAGCCCTGTAAATGCTTATTTTGACTATTGGGATAACTATTACAGGGGAATACGGTCGTCATTTATTTTTGAGGCTAATATTGACAGGGTTCCGCTGAGCCAGTTAAGCGTAACGTTAAAAAATCAATATAAAGCCGAAGCCCGTTTTTTGCGCGGATGGTTTTACTGGCAGCTGATAAAACAATACGGACCGGTTGTAAAAGTAACCGAAGCATTAAGCTTAAATGATGATTTCAATAAGTATCCAAGATCATCTTTTGATGAATGTAAGGATTACGTTAACCAATTGATGGACCAGGCCGCAGCCGGTTTACCTGCCGAATGGGGCACAACCAGTAATTATGGCCGGCCAACAAAAGGTAGCTGCCTTGCTGTAAAAGCGCAAATAGCTTTGCTGGCAGCAAGCCCGCTATGGAATGGTAACTCTGCATTTGCCTCTTTTAAAAACCAGGATGGTAAACAATTGGCGCCAACAGCATATGATGCTAATAAATGGAAAGTAGCCGCGGATGCTGCAAAAGCCGTAATTGACCTTGGCTCCTATAAATTATTTACCAATCTTGATAACGGTGGAACCGTGTTTGATCCTTACCTGTCTGTAAGAGATCTTTTCATTACCAACTGGAACAGCGAAATTATATTTTCGAGAAATTCATGGAATTACGCGGGATATACAAAATGTGTAACGCCAGGTGCCGGTGGGTATAGCATGTATAACGCTACCCAAAACATTGTGGATGCATTTTACATGAATAATGGCAGAACCATTGACGACCCGCTGTCTGGATATACTGCAAGCAATTTTGTGCAAAGTAATGGCGCAAAGTATTGGGAACACAAGAAGGGGCAGTGGAACATGTACGCCAATCGCGAACCACGGTTTTACGCTTACATTCAATATAACGGCCGCCCGGTATTACCTGCGCCAACTGTTGATGATAAAAACTATTACTCCTCAACCGAAAATATTGATGGAACAGGCCGTGCCGAGTTTTATTACAATGGCAAGGCCGGTGCAAAGGCAAGCGGTGCCAGTAATAATATCACCGGGTATGATGTGCTAAAAAATGTAAGCCCTGCCGATAATATAAGGCAGTGGACTGCCAATTACCGCCCTTTTATATTGATGAGGTATGCCGAAATTTTGCTGGATTATGTGGAGGCTTTGAATGAATACGATCCGGCTAATCAAAATATTGTGATTTACCTTGATCAGATCAGGAGCAGGGCCGGTTTGCCCGGTATAGAAACTGTTTATCCGGGTGCCATAGGAAACAAGGATTTAATGCGGAAATACATTTTGAGGGAAAGACAGGTGGAGTTGTGTTTTGAAAGCGACAGGTACTATACGCTGATAAGAAGGCTATTATTGGGTGCCAATGAAAACCAAACCATTTATGGATTAAATGTAAATACCGACGACCAGGGCCAGGGATTTTCGTTTGGAGCTTTTTATAACAAAACGCTTTTCCAAAAAAGAGTATGGAACAATAAAATGTACCTGTTCCCAATTTCCCAGTACCAGTTAGACCGCGATAGGGCATTAGTACAAAATCCCGGTTGGTAAATGTGTGTTTTTATTTGCCCAAAAGGCAATAAAAGATGTGTAAAAAAATAAATAATTAAAGAGTAATTATTCAAATGAAAACATTCATAAACATAATGGCAAAAAGTACAAATCGATACTTACTTGCCAGCGGGGTTTTTATAATGCTGGCTTTTATAAGTTGTAAAAAAGACAAAGCCCCGGCGCATAATGCCAATTCGCCAATTAGCATCAATAGCTTTATCCCGGCGCAGGGCGGTGGTGGCACCGAAGTATTGATTAATGGTACAAATTTCTCGACAGACACCGCGCAAATTGCCGTTACCCTGAATGGGGTAAAGCTGAAGGTTATTGGTGCCAATACCACACAAATGATGGTAGTAGTACCAAAAAAAGCAGGCAGCGGCCCCATTGTTGTAACTATAGGTAAAGGGACTGCTACAAGTACAACTAACTTTACTTATCAATATACCAGGACAGTAACTACACTGGCCGGGTCGGGTAAAGCCGGTTTTGCCAACGGCCAGGGAGCGGATGCCCAGTTTGATTTTAATGGCCAGGGCTGGTACAGGAGCTGTGGCGTAGCTGTTGATGATAATCTGAATGTTTATGTTGCCGATCCGGGGAACCACTGTATCAGGAAAATTGATACCGGCGGGAACGTGACAACATTTGCCGGTAACCCCGGTGTTTCTGGCTATGCGGATGGAAAAGGGACTGCCGCAAGCTTTTCTTTGCCTTATGATGTAGCCGTTGACGCCCAGGGCAACGTATATTCTGCCGATCCCGGGAATTGGGACATCCGTAAAATATCTCCTGATGGTACAGCCACTACCTGGGCCTGGGGAAACCAATCGCCCTGGAGTGTGGCTGTTGATAAAACTACCGGCTATGTTTATTATTCAAGTTGCTCCAGCCCGGGAAACATTTACCAGGTATCAGCCCAATGGACCGCTAAAGAAGTTGTATCTGGCCTTAATTATCCAGCAGGCATCAAGTTTGATAAAACCGGTAATCTCTACGTATCAGTGCACGGAGATCACGTTATCAAAAAGTATACCGCCGGGACATGGCAAGGCAGTATCATCGCCGGGCAGCAGGGGAGCGCCGGGTATGTAAACGGGGCACCCGCGGTATCAAAATTTTCGTTGCCATGGGGCATTGCTGTAGATAATAATAACAATGTATATGTGGCAGGCAACGGGACCGTTTATGGCGACATCAGCCATGTGGACCAAAGTATCCGCTATATACAGGCAGGCACTTTTGAGGTGAGCACCTTTGCCGGAAGTAGTACAGCGGGTTACACCGATGCAATAGGAGGTTTTGCGCTTTTTAGTGCGCCAACGGGAGTCGCTGTCGACAAAAACGGAACAGTGTATGTGCTGGATAAAAATAATAACAGGATAAGGAAAATAGTTTCAGAATAATGCGGTCCGCATGCTGAATAGCTCCCCCAATCAATGCTGTAAATCTTGATCGTCTGTTTCCGGCAAGCATTTTTAACTGCCTGGAAAAGCATTTGAGTGATAGTTTATGATTGTTTGATTTGTATAGTGCCTCGTAGCAGACACCTAACTGCTGCGGGGGCTATACTTTACACCTTTAGTGATCAATAAACTAAAAGCAGCATATATTTCTTAATTAAAAAAATCGAAATGAAATTTTATATCAATGTTTTGGTAGTGTCTGTTTTTGCTTTGCAAACGCTGGCTTGCAGTAAAAAAACGGCTGGCAATAATGTAACGCCATTGATCAGTACTCATATTTATTATGTATCAACCAATGGATCCGATGCCAATACAGGTACCATTAACTCGCCTTATCAAACCATCAATACTGCGCTAAGCCACGCTGTGCCTGGCGATACCGTTATGGTTAGAGGCGGCACTTATTACGATAAAGTGGTGTTCCCCAAGTCGGGAATTATGAATAAGCTGATTACGGTAAAGGCATATCCCGGCGAAAAGCCGGTAATAGACGGCAGCAAAATAATAGTTTCGGGCTGGATGTCATTAGTTACGCTAACCAATGTAAAGTATATTTCATTGGATGGTTTTGATATCTGCAATTTTACAAGTGCAACTTTTAATACTGATCCGGAGGGGATAGCCATTAACGGCGATTCGCGCGATATCACTATCAAAAACTGCAATATCTATAATATTAAAAGCAACGCGTCATTATCTGATTGGCGAAGCGCTCATGCCATATTGGTAATAGGTAACGGAACCACAGCTATTACCAACCTGGTTATTACCAGGTGTACCGTACATGATACACAAACAGGCACAAGCGAAAATGTAACGTTGGCCGGCAATATAGATGGGTTCATTTTTAGCCATAATAAAGTATACGATACAGAAAACATCGGGATAATTGTTGCCGGTGGCGATAACCTCAATAAAAACGGCGCGGTTGCAACCAACTACGCCCGTAATGGGGTAATAAGCGACAATATATTTCACGACAACACCATGACCAGGACCCCTGAAACCTGGGGGGCCGACAGGTATGGAGCCATTTCCATTTACGTTTGCGGCGGAGCTAATACCATTATAGAGCGGAATAAAGTATATAATAGCGACAGGGGGATAGGGCTGGTGAGCGAAAGCAACTTATATGCTACCAAAACTACCATTGTGCGAAACAACTTTGTATACAACTGCTACCGTACAGGCATATACATGGGCGATTACCTGAATTATACATCCGGCGGAACTAAAGACTGCTATGTGGTAAATAATACGCTGTATCAAAATGATCGTGTTGTGGGCGCATTTGGCGAAATTGAAGGCGAGATAAGGCTCACAGAGCATTGCGACAACAACGTAATAAAAAACAATATTGTGTATGCAAGGCCGGTTGATGTGTTTATTCATAAGTATACTTCAACGGGCAGCAATAATATAATTGATAACAATTTGTACTATACCACAGGCACACCGCAATGGATCTGGAATAGCACCAACGGTACGCCATATACCGATTTTAATGCCTGGAAGACCGCCAGCAGCAATGATGCCAATTCATCAAATGGCGCCAACCCGGTTTTACAGAGCACCTCACTCCCCGATTTGCATATTCAATCATCATCCCCTGCAAAAAATTCCGGCCAGGTAATTTCAGCCGATATTAACGGGGCGACAGATATTGACGGTAATACGCGGATTGTGAACAACAAAATAAGCAAGGGTGCGCAGCAATAAAGGTTTTTAATTTAAAACGAACGGCAATGAAACGTAATATCAAATTTTTTTTAATGCTTGGTTTTGTAGCGCAGGTATTTGGTTGCAGTAAAAAAAATGCCGTGGGGGTTGTAATACCGCCTGCTGGTGTCCACATTTATTATGTATCCGCCAGCGGATCAGAGTCAAATAAAGGTACAATTGATGCACCTTTCCAAACCATTAATAATGCGCTAAGTCATACGGTGCCTGGGGATACTGTAATGGTAAGAGGTGGAATTTATAGCGAAAAGGTTGTATTCCCAAAGTCGGGGATAATGGATAAGTATATTACATTAAAAGCTTATCATGCCGAAAAGCCCATTATTGATGGTAGTGCTTTTAGTGTTAATGGTCGCGAGGCGCTGGTAACCATTGATAAGGCAAAGTTTATAGTGGTGGATGGATTTGAAATACGCAATTTTAAAACATCAACCGGCGATCCTAAAGCTATTATGGTTGAAGGCGGGTCTGATTACATTACCATAAAGAATAACATCATATATGGTATTGATTATACCCAGCTGCCGCTAAACGGGGGTGGGAACGCCATTCTGATCATTGGAAATACAACCGATCCGGTAACCAATATCACTGTTAGCGGGAATACCATCCATGATTGTAAAACCGGCTATGGCGAAAACCTGACCATTAACGGCTATGTTGATGGGTTCACCATCACCAACAATACCATATATAACGGCCAAAATATTGGTATTGACGCTGCCGGCGGTTATGCTGCCAACACCGATCCTGCACTTAATTACGCACGAAACGGCGTTATCAGTGGTAATACCCTGTATAATATTGAAAGCAAAAGAGGGCCGCTTGGCGGGTATGGCGCCATAGGGATTTATGTTGATGGCGGCAGAAACGTGATTGTAGAAAAAAACAGGATATCCGTTACAGACAGGGGCATTGGTGCGGTAAGCGAAACCAACGGGTTCCCTACCGATCATGTTACCATCAGGAACAATCTTATATATAACTGCTGGCGGGCCGGTATTTATATGGGTGGATATTTAAATTATACAGGGGCCGGTACAACAAATTCGGCTATTGTAAATAACACCTTATACAACAATAACCAGGTCTTAGGCGCTTTCGGTGAAATAGAGGGGGAGATAAGCATCAGGGAAGATTGCAACAATAACGTTATCAAAAACAACATTATCTACGCGGGAGCATCAGATATGTTTGTTCATAAGTACACGGCTAAAGGATCTGGCAATGTCATCGATTATAACCTGTACTATACAACTGGCGCCACGCAATGGACGTGGAACGGCGCTTTGTACACCGATTATAATGCATGGAAGGCGGCCAGCAGCAGCGACACCAACTCAACAAATGGTGTAAATCCTTTATTCATAAATACAAGCGGCACCAATCTTCATTTGCAATCGTCTTCTACAGCAAAAAACAGCGGGCAGGTTATATCTGATATTGTCAACGGCAGTACAGATTTTGACGGCAACACGCGTATTGTTAATCAGCAAATAAGTAAAGGCGCTTATCAATAACACATGTGGATTTACGCATACTGATTTGGCTTTGCAATTATAGAACGTCATACGGGGCACGTTAACCCTTTAATTATTTGACACCAACGATTTTTTTGGACTAATAGATAATAAATATTCATTGTTTTAATCTTGTTTACCAAATGGAAAAGATCCCTACAATTAAAGAGATAGCTAAACGCTTAAAAGTAAATGCTTCAACGGTATCCCGGGCCCTTCACGGCCATCCAAGTATTGGGCTGGTGACAACCATGCGGGTTAATAAGATAGCAAACGAATTAAATTATGAGCGTAATCAAACCGCGGTTTTTTTTAAGCAGCGAAAAACATTCACTATAGGTGTTATTCTTCCTGATTTTTCTGATGCTTTTTTTTCTTTGGCCCTTAGCGGGATTGAAGATTATGCGAGTAAAAAAAACTACAATGTTTTTATCGGGCAGTCATTAGAAAACCCCGATAAGGAAAAACGGATCCTGCAGACTATGAGAAATCACCGGTTAGATGGTGTTATCATATCCATAAGCAAAAATACCGCCGATTATGAAGTGTTTAATCAATTGAAAAAATACAATATCCCCATCGTGTTTGTTGATCGGATACCTGATATGGAGGATATACATTATTCCGCTTGCAATCTCCAATCGGGGATGTTCCAGGCCATTGATTGTTTGATAGAAAAAGGACATCGAAATATCGGTTTAATTAATGGCCCATCGCAACTCGCGGCAAGTAAAGAGCGCCTGGCAGCCTATAAAGAGGGGCTTGGTAATCATCATATAGACATAAAACCGGGATTAGTTGTTTCTTCAGACCTGTCGCGTGAGCAAAATCAGCAGGCTATGGAAGAACTGATAGCATTGGCGGACAGACCCACAGCTGTCATCACTTTCAACGATTACGTAGCCCGGGACGCCATGGGACAGGTAAAAAAACACAATCTGGCAGTCAATCGCGATATCAGCTTTATTAGTTTCGCCAATTCACCTATCTGGAGTTTTACGGATAATTCGCCGCTCGCATCTATCGAACAATTCCCCAAAGAGCAAGGTATAAAAGCTGCAGAAATACTTTTCAAGTTAATTGATGACCGTGCTAAGGAAACTCCATCAAGCCCCGGCTTTCACCAGGTTGTATTTGATTCAAGCATGGTTATACATAAGGTTAACAGCTTGGTATAATCCGAGGGTGATTGTTCTTGGTTGAAAGCTATTTAAACTCCGGTATAAGTCAACTTTATAAATTATTCCTAATACACCAAGCTGACAGGTAGTGCATTATCTCTCCGTTAATAATTACACCAAATGGTAAAATCATTTTTATATACTGCGATTATAATTTTATTGAACGTTAATAACCTGTTTGCTCAAAAATTTGAGGAGCTGGCGCAAACGCCCCCTATGGGTTTTAATACCTGGAATACGTTTCAAACCAATATTAATGAGCAAATGCTTGAGAATATGGTTGATAATTTCGTTTCATCGGGTATGAAGGATGCCGGCTACCGGTATTTTGTATTGGATGACGGATGGATGGCCATGCAAAGGGATAATAATGGCAACCTGATTGCCGATCCGGTGAAGTTTCCGGGAGGCATAAAAAAACTGGTAGATTATGTGCACAATAAGGGTCTAAAATTTGGCATTTACAATTGCGCGGGTACATTAACTTGCGGCGGTTACCCCGGTACGCGTGGGTATGAATACCAGGACGCCCGTTTGTATGCTTCGTGGGGTGTTGACTATTTAAAATTTGATTGGTGCAATACAGACAGCCTAAATGCGCACGAAGCCTACACTACCATGAGCAAAGCTATTAAAATTGCCGGTAGGCCAATGGTATTTAGCTTGTGCGAATGGGGTAACCATAAACCATGGCTATGGGCCAAAAACGTAGGGCATTTATGGCGCACAACCGGCGATATAGGTGCCGGTTTCGGACGTTTGGTAAATAAGGGTACGTGGAATGCCTTAGGGGTTACCGGTATCTTTGATCAGCAGGAGGGACTCAGAAAATATGCCGGGCCAGGTCACTGGAACGATTTGGATATGTTGGAAGTAGGTAACGGTATGCCGTATAACGAGGATAAGGCACATTTTTCGTTATGGTGTATGCTGGCGGCGCCGTTGATGGCCGGTAATGATCTGCGTAAAATGTCGGCCCAAACCAAATTCATATTGACAAACAGGGATGTGATTGCCGTAGATCAGGATGTTTTAGGAATTGAGGGCTTTAAGTATTCGGCAGTTGATGGGTTGGAAATATGGATAAAACCATTAGCCAATAATGAACTGGCTGTTTGTTTTTTTAACAGATCGGCCAGGCCTCAAACCATTACCTATAATTGGAAAGATCATCCGGTAAAAGATGATCTTTCGGGTATCAATATTGATTTTAATACATCGGCCTACAAGATATACGACTTGTGGTTGAAGAAAACTTTAGGCAACACCAAACGTGCATCGAAAACAACTATCGGTATAAACGATGTGGTGATGGTTAAATTAACTAAATTGTAACCTTTAATAATCATCTTCCTTAATATTCCAATACAAAAGTGCCGCTATATTTTAAGGCATCGGTCTTTTGTAAAGCATCAGGTATTTGAATGCTTAACAGTCCGTTTTTATAATCCCATTTCAGTTTTTTAATACTGCCCAGCAAACTTACTTTTTTAATTTGTTTGATATTATCTACCGGAAAACTTATGTTGGCCGGTAGGTTTACCATATCTTTTTCAGACAACCAAAAAGCATATAACGTTTTCGTGGTTTTCGATTTAGTAAAATAAATGTTGCCGGCAGAGTAGGGGGCTACAGGTTCCGAGCCATAAATACCCTTCCCATTAATTTTTATCCAATCGGCAATATCCTGCAATCTTTGATAGGCAACGGGGTTCCAGTCGCCATCAGGTCCCGGGGCAATATTAAGCAGTAGGTTGCCGCCGCGTGACACTATTTTTATCAATGTTTGCACCAGTTGACGGCTGGGTTTAAATTCGTCATTAGGTACGTAACTCCAATATTTACCAATGGTCATGCAGGTTTCCCAAGGGTAGGATAGGGGCCTATCCGGAACTTCCTGCTCCGGCGTTGTATAGTTTTCAAATTCGCCGGCAACGGTACGGTCTACCATAATGAGGCCCGGCTGATGACTGCGCCCCATTTTTGCTATTCTGGCCATATCAAGATCCTGGTTATAGTGCTGCGGATCGTTTCCCTTTGTTGTTGAGGGCCGCACCCAACCGCCATCGAGCCATAAAATATCTACTTTACCATAGCCGGTCATCAACTCTTCAATCTGGTCATAGGTAAAATCTTTAAATTTTTGCCAGCGTTCCGGGTAGCGTTGCGGGTCATAGTTAACATTGTGGTCTTTGGGCGGAAAGTAAGACCACCAATAGTTTTGGTTATGCCAGTCGGGTTTAGAGAAATATGCCCCTATCATAAAATTATCTTTACGAAAGGCGTCAAATATTTCTTTCGTCACATTGCTACGTGGGTTTTTCGAGAAAGGCGTTTTAGGGTCGGTAATTTTATAATCCGTTTGCTTGGTATCAAACATGCTAAAGCCATCATGATGTTTGGTTGTAAACACCATGTAATTCATGCCAGCGGCTTTGGCGGCTTTAACCCATTTTTCGGGGTTGAAGTTGACCGGGTTAAACGTGGTTTGTAAGTTTTCGTATGCTTTTTTATAAGTGAAATAATCATCACTATAAGGCCCGGTTCGTGTAACCCAGTCATCGGGACAAATAGTCCAGCTTTCTGCCACGCCCCATTGGCTGTAGGTGCCCCAGTGCATAAACAAACCAAACTTCTGGTCCTGCCATTGGGCAAGCTTTTGCCGCACCAGCGAATCTTTAGGAACCTGGTACGTCGTGGACATTTCGTGCTCGTTTTGCGCGAGTGCTGCCTGGCCACAGCTCAACAAACAAAGGCCAAGTATGAATTTCTGAATCATGATAATATAATTATTGATGATGGATAAATTTTATAGCTGGATATATAAAATTTAGTTTAATACCAGTTCAATTACAGGTATTTCGGTATCAGGTTTAGTTTCGGGGAGGTTTAATACAAGGTCGTTTCCTGTGTCTTTTGATTTGCTATCGGTTTGTATCTCTGATGCATCATGTAAAAACTGTATATATTTTATCTTATCCTTATAGCCCGGTAAAATGATAGTTTTGCCCGGATACTCCAATAAGTGCACATACAAACGCCTGGTATTGGCATTGTAGGTAAGCATGGTATGTTCCGGCGCTTTAAATGTTTCCGGGGCTTCGGTGCATCCGTAAATAGCGCGGCTGTTGTATTTCATCCAGGCTGCTATTCCGTCAAGCCTTTCGTTAGCGCGTTTATCAAATAAACCACGTGCAGTAGGTCCCACATTCAGCAGCAAATTGCCGCGCTTGCTTACGGCCTCTATCAGCATCGTAACTAACTGTCTGGTGCTTTTCCAGCTGTTTTCATCGCGGAAATATCCCCATGAACCAGAAAACGTTTGGCAGGTTTCCCAGTAGTTTTTATAATCGTTTTTCTTGGTCCATTCTGTTAAGTTTACCTGTTCGGGTGTCAGGTAATCCCATCCGTCCTGGTAATCGTTTATATCAAGGCGATTATCAATTATAATATTGGGCTGCAGCTTTCTTATCTCTTTAACCAATTCAACAGATCCCCAATCTTTGCTGCCTTTACCATGTTTGCCGTTGTCGGGGTACGAAAAATCGAGCCAAAGCATGTCAATTTTACCGTAGTTGCTAAGCAGTTCTTTAATCTGGTTGTGCATGTAGGTGCGGTACCTGGCCATATCGCGGCCTTTATTCACCTTATCATAATCCTCATCCTTTTCGCTTGCCGGTTGCAATGGGTGTAAAACATCAACCGTAAAATCAGGGTGGTGCCAGTCTAACAGTGAATAATAGAACCCTATTTTTATGCCCTCGGCCCTAAATGCATTTACAAATTCCCTTACAAGGTCTCTTTTGGCAGTGGTATTGGTGGCCTTATAATTGGTGTATTTTGAATCAAACAGGCAAAATCCTTCGTGGTGTTTGGTAGTAAGCACGGCATATTTCATTCCGGCTGCCTTGGCTTTTTTTGCCCATTCTTTGGGGTTAAACAAATCGGGGTTAAACTCGTCAAAATAAGGCTGGTATTGTTTATCGGTCATGCGTTCCCATCTTTTTACCCATTCGTGCCTCGCGGCTTGTGAGTAAAGCCCCCAATGAATAAACATGCCAAACCGATCGTTGGTCCACCAGGCCATGCGTTTAGCTTTTTGTTCGGGTGTTTCTGTTCCTATTTTCTTTTGAGCATACGAAGAGGAAAATATTAGGGAAATTAATAACGTAATTAAGGCCGTTTTTTTGAATTGACGCATAGCGGTCTGTTAGTTTGAATTAAAATGGGAGTTTAAGTTTACATCGATAAAATTTCGTTAACCACTTCCTGCAAAGGCCTGTGTGGTTTTTCGGGATTTAGCTTCTGGTTTTCATCCACCCATTTGCGCTCCCAGGAAAAGTAATCGGGCTCGGGAACGTTTTTGCCTTGCAGGTTACCGCGCAGGTAATCAAAATAAATTTCCCAGCGGGGCAGGTAATAACCATCCATCAGGCCGGCCCATTCTTTATAGGCATATTCATGCAGGTTATCTTCGGTACGTATGTTTTCTCCCCAATAGGTAATCTGCATTAAGGCGTTTTTTAAATTATTTGCTTTCTCTTCGGCAGTGTTTCCGTTGGCTATAGATTGTTTGAGATAGGTGTTGAGCCTGAAGTAACCATCTGTATTTAATAAGTCGTCTGTCAATTTTATCATATGCAGAAACTTCTCGCTTGCCTTGCTAAAGGCCGATAAATCCTTATTGTTGTATGCTGTTACCAGGTCATTAAAAACAAGCGTTCCTTTATTGGATAACACCTGCCTGACCATATTGATGAGATCTATTTTGTAGGTGGCCGAATTCATGAGCTCTGGTGCAGCCAGTGCAAACTCGTTTACCGCTTTTTCAAATTGTACAGTATCATAATTCCGGGTAAGCGTGCCCCAGCTGGAGATTGATTTAACCTTAAGTGCGGGCCTTGCGCAGAAAATAGACTCACCTGCGCCTTCCTGATAACCGGGAAGACTTTGGTAAATGGTTTGTAAAAAGCCCTGCCATGCATTACTTGTATGCGTATTGTTTACACCATAACGGTATTTGGCGTAATCATTAATCCAGTTTTTGGTATCAATGTGTTCCTTACGCCAGCCCAGTTCAAGCATCAGGTCATAATCGGGCGGATTATTATTAATACCTTCCGGCATTATTCCTACGCCTTTCAGATAATTGCTATATGTACTTTGCCTTGCCCTGTAAATTTCATCGGCAAAGCGCTGTAATTTGCCGTATACACCGGGGCGTTCGCCAAAATTGTTAACACTGCACCATATAAAAGGGGTGTTGTCATATGCCTTACGTTTTTCCCAGTTGTTGGTAAACTCACCAAAAAGCTCCTGCACCAATACTTTTGATTTATCAAGACCATCAAGCATTGCCTGTTTGGGATTATCCTGCCAGCCCTGCAGCACCCATGACGAGCCAGGATAATAACTTTGCATTGATGCCTGTATGCTTGCCCCGGCCTTCTTCAGATCTATACCGTCGGTTTTACCTCCCTCATGAAAAGGATCGCCTGCAAAAAAGTGAATGTTTTTGCCGTATAATTTCTGCATTTCACTGTAATATATGCCGGCTATGCGGCTAAATTCAGGATCGGTAGGGTCAAGTATGTCGGGCCTTTTAAAAGCGCCCCAGTTACCCTGATCAATGATATGCGCTTTGCTTTTATTTTTTAACGAACTTGGCACCATTCCATAAAAACCCTGCAACACAGGTTCTATACCCAATTCCTGCATTCGCTTTATCATTTTTTGCTGAATCAGCTTCCGGTTGTCAACCTGGCTTTGAGGCATCGGTCCGCCCCAGCCTTCAATATTTCCCATCAGCCACCATGCGGTATAAGCGGGGCCAACTATAAAGTTGTTAATTTCATTTTCGTTATACCCTATCTTCCTCAGTGTATTTTGCCATACCGCTTCCATGCCTTCAACGGTAAGCATCGTATTAACACCATTTAGCGCCATCCAGTCAAGCTCCCGTTCCCAATCGGCCCAGCTATAAAAGCTCATGGTATAGTTATAGGTACAATAATTTAATGCATAGCGATACTTTGCCTCCGCTTTTACAGTCTCTTTTTTGCCAACCGCCGGAATCGGAAACACCGGCGCCAGGTTATCGCCCATATGCGACATAGACCTATTGCAATAATATTTTAAATACCAGTTTACACCAACGGCTGCTGCATTAGCCCCTGATGCGCTGATCACCAGTTTGTTTTTTACCGTTTGTAGCTGGGCTATTTCAGAGTCGGGGGATTTTAATGCCCTGAAAATAATATGATCACTTAACCAGGGGGCACGCCTTTTAACCAGTGCCTTTACCGGTTCAAATTGTTGGGCAAAAAGATGTATTGGCAAAAATAAAACAAGCAGAAAAGTCAGTTTTCGCATATGAAAATGTTGATTTTGAGGGTTAACATCCTCGAAACTAACTAAAATTAAAATAGAAAATAAGGCGCAGCCTGCTGCTGTTGCAGCATAAAACTCACGCAAACGTTTGTAGCGGCATGCGCAAACGGTTGCGTAAGTTTTCACTATTTTTTTAGATTATTATTTTGTTACCATTGTATCGCAAACCCATGTTTTGCTAAATGGTGCTCCTTTCATCTTAAAAAATTCATCATATAAAATGAAGAAAATTATACTCATCGTTATTATTTGCACAGTTGTAAATGCGGTTTCATTTGCACAAACAATTGCCCCTGCCGATTCATTGATGGGGGCTACGATATTGAGCAAGCGTACCGACGCCGCAATGCAAAAATGGCGCGACAATAGATTCGGACAATTTATCCATTGGGGTTTGTATGCCGTTCCGGGCGGGCAGTGGAAGGGTAAAGATTATCCGGGCGCAGCCGAGTGGATAAAAGCCGATGCCCACATTTCCTCCGCAGAATATGCCGAACTCATCCATCAGTTTAATCCTCAAAAATATAACCCGACAGAATGGGCTCGTATTGCCAAAAATATGGGTGTAAAATACGTGATCCTGACAACCAAACACCACGAAGGGTTTTGCCTGTGGCCCAGTAGCTTTACAGATTTTTCTGTCGCATCAACACCTTATAAAAAAGATTTACTGATGCCTTTTGTAAAAGCCTATCAAAAGGAGGGAATTGACGTTTATTTTTATTATTCCATTCTCGACTGGCATCATCCCGATTACCGGTCGGTTATACAATCGGATGATGACCAAAAGGCTTTTGAACGGTACTTTGCATTTGTTAAAAATCAGCTGAAAGAGCTGATAACCACTTATCCTGGTATTAAAGGCCTTTGGTTTGATGGGCAATGGGAGGCATCCTACAAAAAGAACTACAAGATGGGTTATGAGCTGGAGCAATATTGCCGGGCACTAAAACCGGGTATTATTCTTAATAACCGCATTCGAACAGATGCACAGGGACATGTAGATCATGATTATAAGGGTCGGCATTTTGGCGATTTTGACGGCAGCTTTGAGCGCAGGCTACCATCAAACGTAAAAAGCCTTGATTTTGACTGGGAAGCCTGTATGACCGTTCCGGAAAATCAGTGGGGATACCACAAAATATGGCAGGGTCACACAAAAACTCCCTACGAAATAGAAGAAATGCTGGCCACCTGCACCGCCATGGGTGGTAATTTTGTACTCAATTTTGGCCCCCAGCCCGATGGCACTATCCGTACCTATGAGCAAAACCTGGCCAAAGAGGTTGGTGAATGGATGAAGACCAATTCGGCAGCAATATATGGATGCGATAACGCAGGCCTTGAAAAGCAGGACTGGGGCTATTTTACACAAAAGCCAGGCGACGATAAGCTTTACATGATAGTTTTTAATATACCTGTATCAAAAGCGTTAAAATTAAAGCTTCCCGAAAAAACGAGTATTGCAGATAATTCGCTTTTAACTGATAGCCTTCAAAAATTTACAATCGAGAAAACGTACGGAAACGAATATTATCTGCATTTAGGAGAAGCTAAGTTTACCCAACCATTTGTAATAACGCTCCAAATAAAAAAGGATTGATCGATTTTGGATCGTACGTCTGAAGGCTTTAATTTTTATTAGTAGCCGAAAAAGTTATTGTCTCTTGTGAATTTACAACACAGTTTTAAAATTTATTTTTAATGAATAAAAATATTGTTTGGTTGCTCTTTTTAATAGCTGGATTGACATCTCAGCCCGCCTTTGGTCAGCAAGAAATTAACGAGCCTTTTAAAATTGGCACAGAATCATTTATGTTAAACGGGAAACCCTTTGTTATCCGTTGTGGCGAGATGCATTTTGCGCGTATACCCAGGGCATATTGGAGGCACAGGCTAAAAATGGCGAAAGCCGTTGGCCTAAACACGGTATGCGCTTACCTGTTTTGGAACTTCCAGGAAACAGAGTCGGGAAAATTTAACTGGGAAGGGCAAGCCGATGCAGCTGAGTTTTGTAAAATAGCGCAGGAAGAAGGGCTGTATGTTTTGCTGCGCCCCGGCCCATATTCATGTGCCGAATGGGAGTTTGGTGGCCTGCCCTGGTGGCTGTTAAAAAAGAAAGATATTCAATTACGTACCCAGGACGCTTACTACATGGAACGTTGCCGCCAATATTTAAAAGAAGTTGGCCGTGTGTTAGGCCCTTTACAAATAACTAAAGGCGGGCCCATACTAATGGTACAGGTTGAAAATGAATATGGCAGCTTTGGGGCCGACAAACAATATATTTTAAGGCTGCATGATTATTTAAAGGAGGCAGGCTTTACCGTTCCGTTGTTTACCTGCGACGGCACCGTTCAGCTAAAAAACGATGTTCAAAAGGATATTTTTGCCGTGGTGAACTTTGGCAATAATCCCGAAGCCGGCTTTAAGGCCTTGCGCGCGGTACAGCCCACCGGGCCGCTGATGTGCGGCGAGTATTATCCGGGCTGGTTTGACAGCTGGGGTGCGCCGCACCACACGGGCTCAAGTGATCATCTTATAAAAGAAATTGGCTGGATGCTTGATCATAAGGCTTCCTTTAGTATATATATGATACATGGCGGCACATCATTCGGCTTATGGGCGGGGGCAAACTGTCAGCCTTACGCCCCCGAAACATCAAGTTATGATTATGATGCACCCATAAGCGAAAATGGCTCGGCAACGGCAAAATATGACGAGTTGCGTAATACGCTTAAAAGGTATCTTCAGCCAGGCGAGGTATTGACAGACGTGCCGGCCGCGTTACCGGTACAAAAAATACAGCCTTTTAATCTTACCATGGTAGCCCCAATAATGAGTCAATTGGGGAAGCCGGTGCTAAGTGATACCACACTTTTTATGGAAGACCTGAACCAAGGCTATGGGATGATGGTTTATGAAACAACACTGCCGGCAGGTGCAAAAAGCAAACTGGATTTTACCGAAGTACATGATTACGCTGAAGTTTTTATCGATAATAAACTTATTGGCGTATTAAATCGGATGAAGAATGACCACATCATTGAAGTTCCTGCACTAATTAAGCCTATCAGGCTCCGGATTTTTGTAGAAGCCATGGGGCGGGTTAACTACGGTTATTACCTGCACGACCGTAAGGGTTTACAAGGCGAGGTTTATAACATAACAGGAGCACAAAAGGTTATGTTAAAGGGCTGGAAACATTATTCTATTCCTTTGGGTGAAGGCAACCCGGTATTTAAATATAAACCAATTAATGCCGTATCTAAGCTGAATGAGCCCGCATTTTACAAAGGCTACTTTAATGTAAAAAGCAAGGTCGATTTTTATTTGGATATGCGCTGGTTTAAAAAAGGCGTTACCTGGATAAACGGGCATTGCCTGGGCCGCTATTGGAACATTGGGCCAACGCAAACCATGTATGTGCCCGGAGTTTGGCTAAACAAGGGAAAAAATGAGGTGGTTGTATTGGATTTGCACCGGCCATCTGCCGAGAGGCTGCAAGGTTTGGATAAGTCAATACTCGATAGTCTTACAGAAATAAAGGCTGTGAGTAGCAACCACCGCAAAGCCGGGCAACAGTTTGGAAATAATTTGAATGACCTGTTATATTCGGGAGTAATGGAAAACTCGACTAAATGGCAAACGTTTACGTTCCCCATAAAAAGTGGACGTTATATTGCCCTGGAAGCATTAAATAACTTTGTAGGCGACCAATTTACCTCATTGGCCGAGCTTGAATTGTTGGATGAGAACGGAAAACAAATACCCCGCGGCCTGTGGAAAGTGCTGTATGCCGACAGCGAGGAACTAAAAGGGGAGGACGGTAAATCAGAAAATGTCTTTGATCTGCAGTATACCAGTATCTGGCATACCCAATGGAAGGATAATGCCACCAAACACCCGCACCAGGTTGTTATTGACCTTGGGCGTAAAACAACCATAAGCGGTATTAAAATGCTGCCACGGCAGGATATGGAAACCGGAAGAATTAAGGATTTTAAACTTTACCTGGCCGATAAACTTTTTAATGGTTTGTGATGTGCGGATTTTAAGGTGTTTCCTGACGTGAGTTTAGAAACGCCTGTTGCCTTGCACCCGATGGAATAACTATGGAACGCCTATTGGATAGAATTAAGTAGTAGAGTTGCCACAAAGAGGGATAGCTTTGTTTTATATTAATACTCCTCATTGTCGATATAAAAATGGTATTGTAACACCCATTAGTAAAGAAAAGAAACTTATCTGGCCTTTAATGCACTTTCCAGATCATCTTTAAAGCTCCGCCCGATAGGTATCTGGTGCCCGTTTAACAGGATGCAATTCCGCTCCAGCCGGGTGACCTTTTGTATGTTCACGATGAATGATTTATGGACCCGGATAAAACGGGCCGGCGGGAAAATATCCAGCATGGCTTTAACCGATCCTTTAAGCAGGATCTTTTTGACCGGCGTATGTATAACGGCGTAATCTTTTAACCCCTGGATATGCGTAACCTCACCAAATTGCAGTTTGATCCGCTGAACACCGCTTTTGACAAAAATAAAATCGCCGTCCCCACTTTCCGGGGTAGCTTCCATGTGGCTGTGCTGATCTTTCAGTGCTAAAAGCTCCCTGGCCTTACTGATTGCCAGTTCGAAGCGGTCAAATGCAATGGGCTTCAATAAAAAATCGATCACGCCCAGTTCATAACCATCAAAAGCGTAATTGCGGTTGGCGGTGGTGAAAATAGTGAGCGGAGGATCCGGCAGCTGTTTCAGAAATTCGATACCAGTCATTTCCGGCATTTCGATATCCAACAACAACAGGTCGGCCGCTTGTTTTTCCAAATGGCTCAAAGCCGTCCTGGCATTGGGGAAAAGGTATATCGCCCGTATCCCGGCTATTCTTTTTAAATAATCCTCCATTACTTCCCGCGCCAGCGGCTCATCATCAACGACGACGATTGTTAACATTGTTTCCATCAGAGTTGTATGACCAGCCTGGCCTTAAAGGTTTCAATTCGGTCTTCCAGTTCCAGCTCATGCCGGTCCGGGTAAAGCAGTTCCAGCCGTTTCCGCAAATTATTCAACCCGATGCCGCCCTTGACTGCGGTGCTTACCGACGGCGGTTTTGTGTTTTCAACATGTATAGTTAGTACCGATTGCACCAATCCGATGTTTACGTTCAGCCACCCGTTTTCCGTTACTTTGCTGAGTCCGTGCTTAAATGCATTTTCCACCAGGGGCAATAATAACAGCGGCGCTATCATTTGCCCGTCGGGAGCAAGGCCTATGGTTACCCTGATATTCCCCCCGCTATTGAACCTGAGCCGCTCGAGTTCGATATAATTCCGGACGTAGCCGAATTCTTTGTCCAGCGGCACCTTTTCATCATTACTGTCATACAGCATATACTCCATCATTGCCGAGAGCTTCAGCACCACGTCGGGCGCCAGTTCCGATTTTTTAAGCGTTAGCGCATACAGGTTATTCAGGATGTTGAATAAAAAATGCGGGTTGACCTGCGCACGCAAAAAATCGACTTCCGCATTTAGTTTTTCCGTCGTGATTTTATGAATAATAAGCTGCTGCCCATACCAGTCCAGGCTAAGTTTAAGGGCGAGCATCAGGCCAAGGTACCACAGCGCGCTAAAAAAATTATACCAAATCGCTTCTGGTAAGTGGCTGTTATACATCGGGCCAACCACAAAACCATACAGGTAAAAATCATAGAGGCTTTGGACGATTACATAGCACATCACGGAAAGAATGACCGCCGTGAAATAAGCCAGGTAACGCTTCCTGAGCGCGTATTTGGGCAAAAATGAATGCAGGTTCACATAAGCGATTACAATGAGCAGGCCGATCCGGCCACTAACGCAGGCGAAAAAATAGGGCAGGTTGGTTTTATAGATGAGGTACTTTTTCTCGTACAGGAAAAACCCGGTGACCAATACCCAATAGGTACCATGGATCAGCGCATGCCGGAGTGAAAAGCTGCGTTTGAAGAACGGCAGTTTAAACGTTTTTGCGGGAAGTTCCATCTGTATGTTCATTAGCATTCGTCTAAGGAAACTAAAAGGAAATCATTCGCGAAATTATGTCGACGAACGACTCAAATAGTAGAGGAAATATAGGCATAAAAAACTGACGTCTACTATTTTGGTTGTTGGTCTACTATTTTTTTTGGGTATTGGCTATTCGCTTAATATTGTGCTGAAAGATCATTAATAATTACTTATTTAAAAAATCAAACATATGAAAAAGACAAAAATCGGGCGGGCGCTGCTATTGCTGTTTACGCTCATCGCCTTCAATTTTACTACATCAGGGTTCACCAACAGCTTCGGGTTGGACAGTTACGAGATCTATCTGAACAACAGGCTCCTGTTGAAGCAATACGTGAACCAGCCGCTGAATTTACGGGTGCTGCAATTGGAGAAAAACCAGGAAAACGGGCAGCTACAGATCGGCTACACCCATTGCATGAATAAGGGTGCCGGTACAGGCAGGAGCCTCGCCTTAAAGGATGAGGCCGGTCACATTTTGCATAAATGGACATTTGCTGATGGCAGCGGCCCAGGTCTGAAAATGACGATAGCCGTAAAAGAGTTGCTACAGTTAGAAAAGAAAAATGCCGGACATGAGCTCAGCCTTTATTATACCGCGCACGAGCTTGAAAAAGGGGAAATGCTTTCCATTATTCGTTTTAAATAATCGGTAAAAACTCATAGAATTGTATGAGGGCAGCGATGTTAAAAGAAGGTTTATTATTGGTTCGATTTACCCTAAAAAATGATAATTCTTGAATATAAGGTCGAACCTGTGATACAAACCTAGCACCGCAGCTTATGTAGGATTAGATTAACAGTGGCTTACGAAAGAAGCCGGAGTTAAGAACTAACTCCGGCATGCTGCCCTTGACCGCCCTGTACACAAATAAGTTTTTACATGATTTGAAGGCGATGGCTAATATTGAATTGTGCCTTAATAAAAATCACATCAGTAGAGATTTTAAATTGAAGTGCAAAAGGTATTATACAAATAAGGACTTACGGGAAAAAAAAGGGAGGTTGAACGAAAAAACTTCGTCAACCTCCTAAGGTGACCTGGGAGAGGATCGAACTCTCGACCCACTGATTAAGAGTCAGTTGCTCTACCGGCTGAGCTACCAAGTCGCTCCGGTTTTTTGCCGGGCTGCAAATATGCTAATTTTTATTTGAGTCGGAAAGTATGGAAGTGGGAAAGTCCGAAAGAATTTTGTCATTTTCTATTTTCCTGACTTTCCGTCTTTCGGACTCCCTGGCTTTTAAACCGCAGCGTACAAATCTTCGCGTTGTTTTTGAACAACCGGGCTATTGATGTATTCATCATAAGTCATCAGCTTATCGATGTAGCCACCTGGTGTTAATTCAATAATGCGGTTGGCTACGGTTTCAACCAGCTCATGGTCACGTGAGGTGAACAGGATGGTGCCCCTGAAGTCTTTCATGCCATTATTAAGTGCTGTGATCGATTCCAGGTCGAGGTGATTGGTTGGTTCGTCAAACATCAGCAAGTTGGCTTGTTGCAGCATCATGCGGCTAAACATACAGCGCATTTTCTCGCCTCCCGATAGTACATTGCTTTTCTTTAATACTTCCTCGCCCGAAAATAACATTCGGCCTAAAAAGCCGCGGATAAACTGGTCGTCCTTCTCGCCCGGCGAATATTCGCGCAGCCAGTCAATTAGGTTATCATCTTTTCCTTTAAAGTATTCGGCGTTATCAATAGGGATATCTGCCGGGTTTATGGTAACACCCCATTTAAATGTGCCTTTAAAATCGGTGTCCCGGCCGGTTAATACGTTATAAAGGGCTGTGGTAGCAAGGCTGTTTTGTGATAATATGGCAATTTTATCGCCTTTATTAACGGTGAAGCTTATATTGTTGAATAGCAACTCGCCGTTGAGTGATTTCTTCAGGTTTTCAACCTGTAATATCTGGTCGCCGGCTTCGCGGCCAAGGTTGTTAAATATGATACCCGGATATTTACGGTTTGATGGTTGAATTTCGTCGATGTTAATCTTGTCCAAAGCTTTTTTACGGCTGGTGGCCTGTTTTGATTTAGATGCGTTGGCGCTAAACCTGCGGATAAACTCCTGTAATTCCTTAACGCGCTCTTCTGTCTTTTTATTCTGATCAGAACGTTGTTTCAGCGCAAGCTGGCTCGATTCATACCAGAATGTGTAGTTACCTGTATAAATGGTCATCTTGGCAAAATCGATGTCAACAACATGGGTACACACAGTATCCAGGAAGTGCCTGTCGTGCGATACTACCAAAACAATAGCCTCGTATGAGGCCAAAAAATCTTCAAGCCAGCTTACTGTATGGATGTCCAGGTCGTTGGTAGGCTCATCCAATAGCAAAATATCAGGTTTGCCAAAAAGCGCCTGCGCCAATAATACACGTACTTTCTGGGTATTGTCCAGATCTTTTACCAGGTTGTAATGAAATTCCTCCTTTATGCCAAGGTTACTCAATAGGGTAGCCGCATTACTTTCGGCATTCCAGCCATCCATCTCAGCAAAAAGATTTTCCAGCTCGCCGGCGCGTTCGCCATCGGCATCGGTAAAATCTTCTTTCAGGTAAATGGCATCTTTTTCTTTCATTACAGCATACATTTCCTTGTGGCCCATCATTACGGTTTCAAGTACTGTAAATTCGTCAAAAGCATAGTGGTTTTGACTTAATACCGCCATTCGTTCGCCGGGGGTAAAGCTTACCGAACCACTGGTAGGATCGATATCACCTGAAAGAATTTTTAAGAAAGTTGATTTACCGGCACCGTTAGCACCGATAATGCCGTAACAATTGCCCTGAGAGAATTTAAGATTAACGTCTTCAAATAAAGTACGTTTACCGTAACGTAAAGATAGATTGGATACCGTGATCATGCTGCACCTGTAATTTGGCGCAAAAATACGCTAAAAACTTCGTTTATGGTAAATTAAGCTGATATTATGTTTGTGTAATGAATTGGGGAAATAGGGAAGAATTTGTTTGCCCAATTTTTTTGGCAACCGTGGATGCAATTGCACAAAATATTTGCATGCTTGAAACTAAACGGCTGATTTATACGTTATACAGTATAAATTTACCAATTATAACCCTATGGAACAGCCTTTGACTATATTATTTTATATTAATTAATTTTTAATTTATCACAGTCATGGGAGCATTAATAGTAAGCTTAATTATTATCAACGTAGTAATAGCTTTCAACAACATACAAAAACGTAAAGTATATTAATATCCTCCAATCTTGGCGCAGGTTTAAGCTAATATGCTTAATAAACTTTGTGTTTCATGGTTGGCTAATTTTTGCAGAGGACCCGACGCAAGCATCTTCAACATCATGCTTAACTCTGCATTAATAGTAAAAACAACATCAGTTTGGTCGTTATTTGGGGATAACGACCATTTTAGTTCTAAAGCAAAGGGTGGTTTAGCTGCCGGTTTAATTACAATTTCCTGGTTTGCTACACGGTTATCTATCTTTAATGATAGCTTAGCCATATTGGGTATGCTAAAGCTTGCTTCATCGGTAGTAGAAACCCATTCCTGTATGCTATCAGGCATTAATTTTTGGTGATTATTAAAATCGGCCAGGTAATTATAAACCTCGTTTATTGGCTTATTTATGCTGACGGTGCTGGTAAATGTAGTCATTTTTTAGATGTGAGATATTAGAAATGAGATTTGAGATGACGGCTTCATTATCATACAGGTGGAAAATAGTTTAATTCCAGTACCCATTTTCCCGCAACCCGACACCCGAGCTACGACCCTGAATTAGCTTGATGCAATTTGTCCCCAGGTAGATGGGTTTTCGCGCCATTGGGCTAATAAAGCCACATCTTTTTCGCTGATGTATTGGTTTGCTTCGGCATATTTTATCAAGGCGTTGTAGTTTGATAGCGTTACAAAAGGGCAACCCGCATTTTTAAAGTTTTCTGTAGCTACGTCAAAACCGTAGCTAAAAATGGCAGCAAGGCCCGCTACTTCAAAACCAGCACTTTTTAACGCGTCAACCGCTTGAAGGCTGCTTTTTCCTGTTGATATCAGGTCTTCAATCACCACAACCCTTTTGCCGGTGGTAGTTTGCACATCGCCCTCAATTAAGCTACCTGTACCATGTTCTTTAGCTTTGGCACGTACATATATAAATGGAAGCCCCATTTCCTGTGCCACCAAAGCACCTTGTGGGATGCCTGCAGTAGCAACGCCGGCTATGCAGCCAACGCTACCAAATTTTTCCTGGATAATAACAGTTAATTGTTGCCTGATATAGGTGCGGATTGACGGATGAGACAGCGTTACCCTATTATCGCAGTAAATAGGCGATTTCCATCCTGATGCCCATGTAAAAGGATTATTAGGTTGTAATTTAATTGCTTTAATTTGCAGCAGGAACTCGGCAACCTGCTGTTCTATCTCATTATTATTAAACATGGCCCAAAAATACAGAATTTATATTAACGAAAAGGTTATCCTGCTAACTGAATCAGAACCTCACGGCATAGAAAATTACGAAAAGCTTGATGCAGAGGTATTTGATCTGAAAATAATTTACACCTGGATACTGGCCAACCCTAAAAAGCTATTTTACATTAAATGCAATAATGCCAAAGAATTTTTAAAATCCGTAAAAAAAAGTATTACCGTTATTGAAGCCGCGGGTGGACTTGTTAAGAATACCGCAGGCCATTATTTGTTCATTTACCGTAACGATAAGTGGGATTTGCCAAAAGGGAAAATAGAAAAAGACGAGAAGGTTAAAGAAGCCGCTGTACGCGAGGTAGAAGAGGAGTGTGGTATTAAAGTAAGCAGGCTTAACGAAAAAATTTGTAAAACTTACCACGTATATATAAACCGCGGAGAAATAGTGCTGAAAAAAACGCACTGGTTTAAAATGGATTGCAAGGGTAAAGAGAAACTAAAACCCCAAAAAGAAGAAGGCATTACCGATGTGCGCTGGTTTGAAAAAGAACACATCGAGCCTATTATTGACAACACTTTTCCGTCTATATTGGATGTTTTACACAAAGAAAAACTGGCTACAAATAAGCTAATGCCTCTGAAGGGATAAACTGGGCCACATCGCCATGGTGGCGCATAATTTCGCGTACGATGGTTGAACTGATAGATGAGTAGCCAGGTTTGCTTACAATAAATATGCTTTCGATATCGGGCATTAATGCATGGTTCATCTGGGCTATAGCTTTTTCGTACTCAAAGTCAGATACTGTACGGATGCCCCTGACCATGTAGGCAGCCCCGATGCTTTTGCAAAAATTTACGGTAAGGCCTTCGTAAGCTACAATGTGTATCCGGTCGTCATGCTTAAAAACGGCCCGTAACATTTGCTCCCGGGTTTCAATACTCAATAATCCTTGTTTACTGCTATTGGCGCCAACGCCTATATAAAGCTTATCAAACAGGCCAACAGAGCGTTTTACGATATCTACATGTGCTTTGGTAACCGGATCAAACGAACCTGGGAAAAGGGCGATCTTCATAGTAGTATGGTGTTAATACTATACCAAAAGTAGCAATGATTTTTAAAGTTTAAGCACGCGGTTGAATTTAAAGCGTGATAATATCTTCCAGGTTATAATAAACCTTAATGTCTTGCTCCAGGGCAATTTGTACATCGCCATCGGCCCCTTTTGATTCGCCGGCTATCCTTAAAATGGCATCACATTTTGCCAGTATACGCCGCGATACCGGGTACGAGATTTCCTGATAGGCTTCATCCCCCGGATGCGTTGATCCGGCTTGTTTTAACAAGGGTAAGGCAAGCCATTCGCCTATTACCGGAATATGCCCGGCCCTGAAAATAGGTAGTGCTGCTTCTTCCATTTTTTTTAAATTACCGGCCATCAGCGCCGGATCGTCATTAGTGCCTGAGCGATAGGGGCCTGCAATTAAAATGATTAAAGGTTTACTTGTCATGATATTAGGTTGTTTAACTGCGCGTACTGTAAAAGCATTATTGTTTTGGCGTCCTTTATTTCGCCGGTACTGATCATATTTAAAGCCTGTGTAAATGGCAGTTCCAATACTTCTATGTTTTCGTTTTCTTCGTCCAGGCCGCCGCCGTCGCTTACTTTCATGTCGGGGGTGTATTCGGCTATAAAAAAATAAAGTATTTCTGTTACCGATCCGGGCGACATATAAGCCTCAAATACCTTTTTAACATTGGTTATTTTATAACCGGTTTCTTCTTCCGTTTCTTTCCTGATGCAATCTTCCGGGTTGTTTTCATCTAGCAGCCCCGCGCAGCACTCTATAAGCATTCCGTCGTGGTTGCCATTAATGTAGGTGGGCATCCTGAACTGGCGGGTAAGTATCACAGTTTTAAGACGTGTGTTGTAAAGCAGTATAGTCGCGCCGTTGCCCCGGTCATAAGCTTCGCGCGTGAGCTGATGTACCGATCCATCTTTTTTAATAGCCTCAAACGTTACATTATTTAAAGTATACCAGTTATTGGAGAGGATCTCGGTTTGTAATATTCTGATTTTATTCATCTATTTTGATTGTTTTTGATCTATTTTGATTATTTTTGAACAAATGAACGTTATTTAAATGAACTTTCAAAAAAGAAAACAAAAAATTCTCGATCAACTAAACAGCACAGGCGAGGTTGATATTAAAGAATTAGCTGCTACACTGGCTATTTCGGAGATAACTGCCCGGCGCGATTTAAACCAGCTTGCCAGCGACGGTTTACTTTACCGTACCCACGGTGGCGCCATGAAAATTGATCCTTTAGCAAAGCCGCTGGATTTTGTAAATAAAGCCGCACAAAATTCAAGTGTTAAAGACAGTATTTGCCGCAAAGCTGCCGAGCATATTCACGATGGGGATATTATTTTTATGGATTGCGGCAGTACCGTTTTCAGGCTGTGCCAGTTTATAAAAAATAAAAAAATTAAAGTGATAACAAACTCTTTACCTGTTATTTATGAGTTGCAAAACTGCCAGGTATCGCTGAATATAATAGGCGGAGAGTTAGACAGCAAAAGGCAGGCTGTACATGGTAAAGCCGCCAATGAGCATATTGCCCGGTACAGGGCCGGTAAGGCTTTTTTAGGTGTTGATGGTATTTCGCAAAACGGACTGTTTGCAAACAGTGAACTGGAAGCAGAAATTACATCGGCATATATCAATCAAAGTGCCTTTACCTACATATTATGTGATGCAGATAAAATAGGCAACGAAACTTATTTAAAATTTGCCGATATCAACCAGGTTGATGCAATTGTGACGAACGCCGGGGACGAAAAGCTTAAACTTTTTGCGGATACCGCTTTGGCTATTATTAAGGCAGACTAACCCTGTTCTGCAACACTGTTCCTGAAAAATGAAAACGACGAGTGCCCATACTTTCGCTGCTCTACAAATGCCGGGTGCTGGCTGATGTTTTGCATCGATTGGTGCTCCACAATCAGGAGGGCGCCGGGTAACAGTATGTTTCGCTCAAAAACTATTTTCGGTATCTCGGGGATTTTATTCAAATCATACGGCGGATCGGCAAAAACAAGGTCGTACTGCTCGGTTTCGATCTGCAGATATTTGAAAACATCTTCCTTATATACTTTCACCTGGTCCAGTTTATGCTGGCGCGATGTATCTTTCAGGTAGTTAACGCAGTGAATGCTCCTGTCTACAGATATTACTTCGGCCGCACCCCTTGAAGCAAACTCCAATGAGATGTTGCCGGTGCCGCTAAACAGGTCAAGCACCTTTATGCCTTCAAATTCTATTTGATTTAAAAGAATATTAAAAAGCGCTTCCTTGGCCAGGTCGGTAGTGGGGCGCACCGGAAGGTTTTTGGGTGGATTAAGCCTTAATCCTCTTAAAGTGCCTCCGATGATACGCATAATGATAGGGCAGCAAGTGACAGTATTTTATGCCCCTCAATTTCAAGCGGGGTTTGCAGAATTTTTGTGGTATTCACTTCAACCTTGCCAAAAAATTCGGCCAGGCGTGTAATGTTCTCATCATCGGCATCGGCGTTGCCACTTATATAAATATAGGTATAGGCGGCCTGTAAATTTAACTCATCAGCTACAAATGAAACAAAATAAGCCAGGTCATCTTTGCCTGTAAATTCAAAAGTGTTATAAAAACGAAGCTTGCCAAAGTTAAAGTTGGCAATTTCGGCAGTATCGCCGTTAATGTTCACAAACAAGTCTCTATCGCCGGGTTGGTTACGGGCCAAAACATTTAACCAGCCTTTTGATGTGTAAACGGTGTTGCGTAAGCCAAATTCGTCGGCGGCGTTTACGATAACTTCGGGCGTTTTATATATAATAACGTTATGGTTATCCAAGGGTTGCGATAATACCTTTTCATCGGCTTTAACATCCAGGAAACGGGCAAAGTCTGTAAGCTTATCCGGGTTAAAAACAGTTTGTGGCAGCAGCGAGAAGCCAGTTGCAGGCAAGCCAATAACCACATTTTTAAAGTTTGCAGATAACAGGTCCAGCAACTCTTCGGGGTTACTCAATTCATCAAGCGGGTGGTTGTCGGCAACAGCAATCAGCTTATTTTGATCGGTAACAGCGTAGGTAAACGTTGTTTTATCAATTTGTATCAGTAAGGTATAACCTTGCGCCTTATCAAGGCTAAAGTCATCATCATGGTAATTGTAATTGTATTCGCTCATGCCGGTTTAAACAAAAGTAATATTTTTTAGCAGATACATATAGGCGGCAATATAAATGATGTGGAAAACACGACGCTTATATTATAAATCCTAAAAAAAGGATAAGGATGATAAAAATGATCACAGGTCTATAAATAGGCCTCGGGTAATAGTCATCGTCAGGAAAGTACTTTTTGAAAAAATAACGGGTAAGCACTAAGCCAGCGATAACGTTGAGCCCTATTTGTACGGCAGTCAAAGCCGATAACTGCAAAAGTTGCTCGTTGGTAAGCTGTTTTTTTGCTGCGATTGTTTTTTGTAACGCTACAACATCTATTTTAAACCCTAAAAGTTGAACCAGGTAACGTGACAGAAAAGAAAAGCCTAAAATAAAAAGCACTACCTGGCTTATGATTTGCTTATATCCGGCAACCCATAAATTGATAATCAATAACACGCCCGCGTACATTGTGCTGAAAATTGCAAAGCCAAAAATTGTCTTCCGCGAGTATATTTCTACGTAGTCTTCTTCGTCCTGTTCTTCCTGCTTGTACTCTTCAAATTCCATGGCCAAATTTATAACTAATCCGCTTAGCTTTTTAATATGGCTAAAGGTTTTTCAATTACTTATCAGCATTTTTGCAGGGTGACAGTAATTGATCATATCCGCAAAGCATTTCCGCATACCCCAAACGGCCAGCAACTGGAACTGTTCGACAGGCTGCATACTTTTTTGCAAAGCCGCGAAGGCGACGAATGTTTTATACTGCGGGGCTACGCCGGTACAGGTAAAACTACCATAGTTGGGGCCTTAGTAAAAGCGCTTAAGCAATATAATTACCGCTCGGTATTACTGGCGCCAACGGGCCGTGCGGCTAAAGTAATCACCAATTACTCGGGCAAAAAAGCATTTACCATTCACAAGCGCATCTACCGCAAAAAGGCAGCGTTAACTATGGACGATGGTTTTGCCATTGCCGATAATTTATCCAGCGATACCTTGTTTATTGTGGATGAGGCTTCTATGATCAGCGATGAACCTGTTGGTAGCCGCGCTTCATTGCTGTTTGACTTGTTGCGGTACGTGTATAATGATAAAAACTGTAAACTCATGCTGGTAGGTGACACCGCCCAGTTACCTCCCGTTGGCTCGGACACCAGCCCTGCGCTGAACGAGAAAATTATGCAGGATAAGTTCGGCCTGACTATTTTTAAATATGAGCTGACCGACGTACTTCGCCAGCAAAAAGACTCCGGGATATTATTTAACGCTACAGAAATCCGTGACCTGATCAGGAAAGATGAAGCGGTTGCCCCTAAAATTGTGACCAAGGGCTATAAAGACGTTTTCAGGATGACGGGCGAACGATTGCCCGAAGGACTGGAATATGCTTATAGAAAATACGGCTACGACAGAACACTCATCATCTGCCGGTCGAACAAAAACGCTAACCTGTACAACGGCCAGATCCGCAACCGGATTTTGTATAGGGAAGAGGAACTGACGGGCGGCGACCAGATTATGATTGTGAAAAACAACTACTTCTGGCTAAAGGATAACGAGGAAAACAGTACGGACTTTATTGCCAATGGCGATATTGCCCGGATCCGTAAAGTGCGCCGGACGGAAGAAATGTACGGTTTCCGTTTTGCCGATGTGCAGATAGAATTTATTGACTACGCCGAAGACCCGGTACTGGATTGTAAAATATTGCTGGATACCCTGTATGCCGATTCGCCGGCCTTATCCCAGGAAAACCAGAAAAAGTTTTACGAGGAAGTAATGAAGGATTATGCCCACCTTGCCAACAAACGGGCCATGCACAACGAGCTAAAACTGAACCCATATTACAATGCCTTACAGATCAAGTTTGCGTATGCCATTACCTGTCATAAGGCCCAAGGCGGCCAATGGGATGCCGTTTTTGTTGACCAGGGCTACGTTACCGACGAAATGATCAATATGGATTTTCTCCGCTGGTTTTATACCGCCGTTACCCGCGCAACAACGGAGCTATTCCTGGTAAATTTCGATAACCGGTTTTACAAAGTTCCCGAAGTTTTTTAGCTGTTGTTTTGTATCGTTGGTGCACTTTTCGTGTACTTTTCAAGTACTAATGCTACACTTTTAGCATCCTTTTGTGATACTTTTTAACACTTTTGCAATACTTTTAATTTGATGTTTTTATTTTAAAAACCTGATAATTAAGTGTTTATGTGTTTTTTATTGAATTTCGCTCTTTGTTTTATATGGAAAATAAAAACAACACAGCAAGTGGATAGCGCCAACGCTTTGGTACAACTCAAATTTACAAAAAAAACAAGAAAAAGCCAAAGCAATGCTCAATAAACTATTCGGATAAATGCCTGCGGTATCTGTCTTTTACCCAAAATTCTTCGTTCCAAAATGTTTCAATGTTTGCTCCAAAAAACTATCTTTACTCCATAATTACTTCAACTACATATCAACAAAGGGTAGCCTGATGCCCGGCCTGTTTATACAGGTTCCCGGAAGCGCTGATTTCTCAGTGTAAGTGTTAAACACGTTTCATTTTTATATTCTAATCAATCGTGATGAAAATTACAAACTTACCGGCAATGGGCATATGCTGCATTATTTTATGCGCGGTTGTTCCGGCCAAAGCAAATACACCTATGGATACCCTGTCAAATAAACAAAAAGTACTATCATTTTATAAGCTGATTGTTGGCCAGCGCAAAGCCGAACTCATTCCCGAATTTGTGCTTGAAAACTACAGGCAGCACAACCCCACAGTTCCCCAGGGCAGGGCTGGGATTACAGGGATGATCAATTACCTTAAAACCTTGCCGCCGCCTCCTGAAGGGGCCAAATCGCCCATTATAAGGGCCATACAGGAAGGTAATATGGTGGTTACCCATCTTAATATTCAATTTATGGGCAAACACATGGTGGTTATCGATCTGTTCGAACTCGAAAACGGTATATTGGCCGGGCATTGGGATGCCATACAGGAGGTGCCCGACCAAACCGGGCTAACCATTACTGCATCCAACGGAACTGCCGAAATTGATACCACCGCGTCCGCAGAAAATAGCAAGCAGGTTGTAAATGCATTTTATCGGTCAATCCTTGATAAAAAGATGCCCGTTGGTTTGCTTAAGGTTGATTATACAGAACATGATCCCGCTGTTGCCGGCGCCGGTAAGGCATTGGATGAATACCTGTTGACCGACCATAACCGCGAAATAAAAATTCACCGCGTTATTGCCGAGGGTGATTTTGTAGTAGTTCAATCGCAATTTAAAAGAGGAGGGAAGGGGTTTGTGTTTTACGAGATTTTCAGGGTTGAGGCTAATAGAATTGCCGAACACTGGAGCGTAGAGCAGGCTGTACCGGAAGGTGTGGAGGCTGGGAATATGTTTTAAAAGCTTTGTCATCCTGAACGCAGTGAAGGATCTATTCGCAAACTGTGCAGGGCGAAGAAGCATGGTAAATAATAGATGCTTCACTCCGTAGAAATCCCAGACTTACGAAGTTTTAGAAACTTCGTAAGTTTTTCGCCGGGTAAGCCACTGCTGTCACCCGCGCAATGCCATTAAGTTAATAGGTTTTTCGCGCAAAGATCGCAAAGGCGCAAAGTAATTTTCTGGCTTTCCTTAGCGTCCTGGCCATTTTTTTGGGCGAAATAAATGGCAATACCTGCGGCCCGGGCTATACGTTCATACTGCGCAGGCCTTATTCGCATTGGCCGGTATCCACTTCTATCCCTATTGCAAAAAAAAACCACTGTTCGAATGTCTCCGACTTCGAACAAATATGTAAAGTAGTCTACCGACTACTTGTGTTGTGCGCTACTTTTGCTATCCATACGGGTTTTGCAAACTACAGGCATAGTAGTTCGAAGTCGGAGACATTCGAACAGCGGAAGACTTCGGAGAGCGGGGGAACACCAGCAAGGGCGAAAGCAAATATCCAATCCATCTATTGCAAAATCCTCCAAAGTACCTATCTTTCAACATGCATAAACCTGTTCCTTCTAAGCAACCAATAAAATGGCCTGTCAAGCGTATCCTGGCATTTGCTTTTATTGCACTGCTCGGCCTTATGCCCTGGGAAGAGCTGTTTTCCTTCCAAATATTGAATAGCACCTTAAAGCTGCTTACTGGAACGTCTATGGGATTGTTTGGCCTGGCAGGGTTGTTATTTACTTTACTTATTTGCTTTATGCTTTATAAGCCGCCTTTTGCCCTACCGGCAGCAATGTTTTTAAGCATTGCTGCATTGGTAGTAAGCGGAATGTTTGCCATAGGTTTAGTGCTGCCAGATTTTGATTGGCAGGATATTGCTGTTTACCGTAATGGCAACGATTACCTGGTAATGCAAGAGCAGGAAACCTTTGTAACCAGTAGCATCCAAAAACCGCGGGTGCTGCGCACAACATCGCCTTATGGCATGATAAGGCGGATTGAGGGATGGGTTGCACCACAATATCTCGACCGGTTTGGAGACAAGGAGGTAATTTATGACGGCAGGCGGTGGAGCAAAGAGATGTTGGAGGATAAGTAAAAAAGCCGTTTGGTAAATACGGAACCTCGCCCAGTTTAGCGCAAGTCTTGTGCGTTTGCATGTGGGCGGCTGACTTGTGATATACGGAACATGTCTTTTAGGACGATTCACCTCATAGAAGCCGAACTTTCAGACTAAGAAAGTCACAAGTCCTCCATCACTCAATGTCCAAAACACAAGACTTGCGCCAAGGAGGTTTTTCGCGCAAAGATCGCAAAGGCGCAAAGTAATTTTCTGGCTTTCCTTAGCGTCCTGGCCATTTTTGGGCGAAATAAATGGCAATACCTGCGGCCCGGGCTAAACGTTCATACTGCGCAGGCCTTATCCGCATTGGCCGGTATCCACTTCTATCCCTATTGCAAAAAACACCCGCTGTTCGAATGTCTCCGACTTCGAACCAATATGTAAAGTAGTCTCCCGGGTGACTCGTCCTAAAATAAGTTGACAGTTTAAATAAAGATAATAATTTGTTATTGTTTGTCGTGTTGGAATGTGGGAAACCTCCTTAGGTTTTCCATATTTCAACACGTTTTTCTTTTTTTGCTTCTTTTTTTCTTTTTAAAAACGATAACGTTTTTGTGGACAACTAATCAGCCATGACCTCTTTTGCCGATCTTGTCGGAAAATAAGTCTTCCAGTTTCGCACAAGTTTTATTATCATT
>NZ_JBFUCY010000026.1:0-94840 GCF_056404995.1 Mucilaginibacter sp. P2_A5 | reverse complement strand
GCCTTTGGACTCCAGCTTAACCGTTTCATAACCGGCAGGTGGAATATTCTTTTCTTCCAGGTAAATGTTAAGTCCTGAGCTCAGTTGAGCTACACTGATCAATTCAAAATAATCTAAAAGGCCTTCAGGTAAGATCAGCCGGACAAGGGTTTCGTGGGGTGACTGCAATGCTTTAGTATTCGTTTTTCTGACCGCAAAACAAATACTTTTTTTCTTTTCCCCCAACTTTTTGGACTGATCCATGCTTTCCAGTCATGTTCATTGGTTGGCTTCATAGTATTTTGTAACTACAAGGTAGTGATTTGCGCGCGAAAATAAAATAGCCGGGCTTTAACAAAATTGTTGGCAGATAAAGGTGCCAGATTTTTTTGAAAAGCGCGGATAATAAAAGATAACGCAGTTCAATTACTAAGTAGGGAAAATTAAGTTCAAAAAAATAGCGATGACGAAAATCACCGCTATAAATATCATATTGCAAACTGCAAACTCAAAACTGCCAACTGGCCTAAGTGGTATAACCCAGGATTTTTAATACCTGCTTGCTGTTTTGCTCCTCGCCAAATACCTCAAAGTTAAATGTTTCGTCGCGGTTGCGGCGAATGATAACGTGTTTTGGTGATGGTAATAAACAGTGGTGGATACCGCCGTAGCCGCTTAGTACTTCCTGGTAGGCGCCTGTGTTAAAGAAACCTAAGTATTGTACTTTACGGGTTTTTGGCATAAACACGCTGTTCATATGCGCTTCCTGGTTGTAGTAATCCTGGCCGTCGCAGGTGATGCCGCCAAGGTTCACCCGCTCATACTCGCTGTCCCAGTTGTTTACGGGTAACAGGATGTATTTTTGGTTAAGCGCCCAAACATCGGGCAGGTTAGTGATGAACGAACCATCCAGCATTAACCAGCGCTCGCGGTCATTTTGTTGTTTACGGCCCAATACTTTGTACAGGATGCCCGATGCCTCGGCAACGGTATATTTACCAAATTCGGTAATAATATCGGGTTCCATAGTATCATGCTCGGCGCAGATCTCTTTAATACGGCTCACAATCTCGTTGATCATGTACTCGTAATCAAAATCAAACACCAGCGAATCCTTAAACGGCATACCGCCGCCAATATCAAGCGTATCCAAATGTGGATTTACTTTTTTGAACTTGCAGTAAAGCGTTACATATTTTTCCAACTCGTTCCAGTAATACGGGGTATCTGAAATACCCGAGTTGATGAAAAAATGCAGCAGCTTAACCTGGAAGTTGGGGTTATCCTCAATTTTATTGTGATAAAAATCGATGATATCCTCCATGCGTACCCCTAAACGGGAAGTATAAAACTGTGAGTCGGGCTGCTCTTCAGCCGCTATCCGGATGCCCAGGTTACATGGGGTATCCATCTCAATCTCGTCGTCGTACAGGTTAAACTCTTCCTTATTGTCCAATACCGGGATGATGTTTTTAAAGCCATCATGCAGCATATCAATAATGTAGGTTTTGTACTGGAAGGTTTTAAAACCGTTACATATTACGGTAATATCTTTATTAACGGCGCCTTTTTTCTCCAGGGCATCAATCATCGGCATATCAAATGCTGATGATGTTTCCAGGTGGATCTCGTTTTTAAGCGCTTCTTCAACGATGTGCTTAAAGTGCGAGCTTTTGGTGCAATAACAATATTTATAGCTGCCGCGATAGTTATTTTTGATGATAGCCTGCTGAAACAACAGTTTGGCCTGCTGGATCTTTTTGGAGATCTGTGGCAGATAAGTAAAGCGTAGGGGGGTGCCGTACGTTTCAATCATCTCCATTAAATTAAGGTCCTGAAAGTATAGTTCGTCGTCGATGATTTCAAAACCATCCTGGGGGAAGCCAACACTTAAATCAAGAAATTCCTGGTAACTCTGCATCCTTAAAAAATTTGGGGCAAAAATGTGATTTTAAAACGGAATAATTGGCTATTTGTTGGGATAAAATTTATGGTTTGAATGTAATTTGTTTGTGCGTTGTGGTTCATAGTTCATAGATCATAGTTCATGGTGGAAATTGCAGTTGCCATGAACCATGATCTATTGGCTATTAACTATGGGGCAAATGCACCTCGGCCATCATACATCTTGCACTTCCGCCGCCATTGGTTTCTATAGTGTTTATATCAGCATACACCAAATTGCCATATTTTTCTAACGTCGTTTTTTGTTCACTGTCCAAAGCATTAAATGCATTTTTCGACATCACGATGAGTGTTTCACCCTTATCATTCTTCACCTCGAGCATATTGCCTGCAAAACGGTTCATTTGCTCAAAGCTGATGGTGATAACTTCCTTTTGGTTTGATTTAAGCGATTCTAAAACCACGATACGTTCATGCGGATTTGGGATACTATCGGCACAAATAACCGCGAATTTGCTGCCCACGCACATTAATACATTGGTATGGTAAATAGCTTTGCCATGCTCGTCGGCTGCGTCAAAGCTGATGGCTTTGTAACCGGCTTGTTCACAAAATAAATCCAATACCTGTTTATCAGTCCGTGGCGACAGGCAGGCGTAGGCGATTTTATTTTCCCTGTCCAGCACCATGCTGCCCGTGCCCTCCAAAAAACGGTGATCGGCCTCAAAACGGCTCAGGTCGATAATATGGCTTACTTTGAACTGGTCTTCCAGGTTGGTGATGATATCCTCCCGCCGTTCCAGCCTGCGGTTTTCGGCCTGCATGGGGTAAAGAAAAATTGTACCGTCATCATGAAATGACACCCAGTTATTCGGAAAAATAGAATCGGGGGTGTGGGGTTGTGGTGTGTCGTTCACCACGGTTACCTGTACGCCGGCATGTTCCAATGTGTTAACAAAGCGATCAAACTCGGCAAGTGCTTTATCCTGCACGGCCTGCTGATCTGCATCGCGGTTTTGGAAAGCATTGCTTTCGGCAGTTTGTTCATTAAAGCCGAAACTTACTGGCCGGATCATTAATATATTTGATGTTGATTGGGTATTAGTCATGGGTCAATGGTTTTTGTCTGAACTTGGATTCATCGGATTTATCAGATTCTTGGATTTGATTTGCAAGACAATCCGAATAATCCATAAATCCGATGAATCCAAGTTGAGACAATTAAATCACTTTATCTCTTAGCAAAGGCATACTCATACAATGAAAACCACCGCGGGCACGGGAAAGTTCTGCCGATGGCATTAAAATTAAGGTATCTGTTAAAGTTTTTGGATCCAGTTCGCCGGTCTCGAATTTTTGGAGCAGGTCGTTTACCCGTATTATTTCAAAGCCGCTTTGTTTAAATGCTTCAACTGTTTTGTCGTTGCGGTCGTATCCTAACACCACACCCTCTTTTAAAGCTAGTAGGTTGCATGAATCTGTCCACTGTTCGCGCGAGTCAAAAGGGAATATATTGTTGCCCGAATAAATGAACCTGGTTTTGTCTTCGCACTGCAGGTCTTTTTCGCTGATGCTGGATAATAGGTCTTCAAGGCAATTAAATACCTTGGGTTTCTTGTCTTTCCTGAACTGTACAATCTCGGTCTTGTCCTTTGATTTTTTTTCGGCAAACCACGACATTGGTTCCTGCTCTTCCAACGGCGCCTCGGCCACAGCCAATGAGCGCAGCAGCACCCAGGTATTACGCTTTACCTGGGTAAATACCGTATCAATGTGCATATAATCCCGCTTATGCGGTATTTTTACAATGGTTACTTTTTTTACAACATCGTTATCAAACAACAATTTAATAGCCTCATTGGCGCCGCTGATAGAGGTACGCTCGCTGCAACCAATCAACAGGTGTTGCGGGCTTACCATCATTACATCACCACCTTCTAAAGTGGTTTTTTCCTGGTTATCCTCGCCCGGGCGCAAAAAATGCTGGGCTGTTTCCGGGATCTCTAATATATTATTTTGATAAGATGCAAACAGCGGATGGTTAAAAAATATATACCGCATCAGCAAAGTTTCGCGGAAGCGGGCTTTTTTAGCCGGTTTGTTAAGCAGCATGTGGTTGTTTATCGCTATCCCCAAGTCGCGCGAAAAAATGAGATTGGGAATAGGGGCGAAGATCATCTCATCATCATTCAATGATCCCGAAATAAAGATCTTGGCCAGCTCAACAGGGTCTGTATCTATTAATTGTTGCTGCAACCGGTAATTACAACTCTCAATTGCACAAACAGAAGCCACCAGTTTTTTACGAATATCCGGCTGTTGTAAAATATCGGCCAGCAGGGTTTGTATTTCGATAACGTTGTTTGATGCATGGAAGTTGGCATTGTCAGGTTTAAAAAACCCGCGTTCGTAATCGCTTTCTACCTGTTGCAGCTTGCCTTTTATTTTATCCGGATCTAAAAAATAGAGCAGCAGTTTCACATAATAATCATACTCGTTACGGCGCATGGTATCCAGGTGCACTATATCTTCAAAAAGCCAATCCTGTGCTTTTGAAGGTACAACTTTGCCAAGGCCACTATCGGGACTGTGAATAAGCAGGGTACGCAGGGTGCCAATTTCGGAGGTTACATCTATTTTAAAATCAGAATTTTTAACTGTCATAAGTGGGAAAGATCAAACACAAATCTATCAGAAAATAAATGAGAAAAGGTAGTAGAGCATTAAAATTGAAATGCGCAGATTAAATATTCTTTTAAATATTGATTATATTTGAATATGGATTTGAAGGAAGAAATAGGGTTTGATGACTTGTTGCACGCTGTGCAGCAATTGCCTGAAGATAAGCGGGCAATTTTGAAGGAAGAGCTTAGTAAGCCGACGACCCAAACAGGTATAAAGAAAAAGAAATTGCCAGAAGATAAACTCACTGACTTTCAGAAATTCCTTTTAAATGGACCGGTAATTAGTGATGAGCAATATAAAAACTACAAAGAAATAAGAAAGCATCTAAACAAATGGCGGACGGAATAATCCTGCTTGATACTTCAATCCTAATCGAACACTTTAGAAAGAAGGATCAAACTAAAACTGCTCTTTTTCAAATAACCAAAGCCAATCAAAGATTTGCAGTGTCCACAGTTACACAATTTGAAATATACGCCGGGGCATTTGATGACCAGATTGAATTTTGGAATGACTTTTTTCAGAAGATGATTGTTTTACCGTTTGATACACAGACGGCGATAGCAGCATCAAAAATTAATTTTGAGCAAAAAAAGATTAATAAAATAATTGAATTTGCTGACTTATTTATTGCTGCAACTGCCATTAGCAATAATATTCCTTGCGCTACTTTAAATAAAAAGCATTTTGAACGTATTGAAAAACTTCAATTGGTAATATAGTTCATTCTTTTCCTGTCTTCAAATTTATTCAGCCAGTATCCCCAATTTAATTAATTTTGCCGCATGGATTTTATTATTGAAGCGGCCGTTAAAGCCATTAAACATTTGTACCAAACAGATGTAGCCCCGGCCGCTATTAGCTTACAGGAAACCCGTAAAGAATTTGAGGGACAGGTTACTATTGTCACTTTTTCGTTTACCAAATTTTCGCGCAAAGGGCCGGAGCAAACAGGTACAGAAATTGGCGAATACCTTAAAAATGATTTAAAAGAAGTTGCCGCCTTCAATGTAGTTAAGGGGTTTTTAAATATCTCGTTAAGCGACGAATATTGGATTGGTCAGCTATATAACCAGATATTACCCGAGAATTTTGCGGTTGCCAGGCCTAATGGACAAAAGGTAATGGTTGAATATTCATCGCCAAATACCAACAAGCCATTGCACCTGGGTCATATCCGCAATAACCTTTTAGGCTTTTCGGTAGCACAAATTCTGGCAGCTGCCGGATACGATGTTGTGAAGGCAAACCTGGTGAACGATAGAGGAATCCACATTTGTAAATCTATGCTGGCCTGGCAAATGTTTGGTAATGGCGAAACACCTGGGTCATCGGGCCTGAAAGGCGATCATTTGGTGGGCAAATATTATGTGTTGTTTGATAAGGAACTAAGAAAACAATTAGTGCCGATCCTGGAACGCGTTTACGAGGAAAACGATCTGACGCTATTTAATGATAATCAAAAAGAGAAAATACAAGCGCTGCTCACCAGTATCGATAAACTAAAAGCAAAAAAATACGCTACACCCGAAGACGAAACCAAACTTATTGCTGAGTTAACCGATAAAATTGGCGCCGAGGAAGATAAGATCAAAGAGATAGCAAAAAACGTTACCTCGCTGATGGTTGAAACTCAGCAAATGCTCCAAAAATGGGAAGCTGGCGATGCTGAAGTTCTTGACCTTTGGAAAACCATGAATGGCTGGGTTTACGCGGGTTTTGCCGAAACTTATAAGCAACTGGGTGTTGATTTTGATAAGTACTATTACGAATCGAACACCTATTTGTTAGGTAAAGATATTATTGACGAGGGCCTGGAAAAGGGCGTTTTCTTTAAAAAACCGGATGGTTCAGTTTGGATAGATCTGACTGCCGACGGGCTCGACGAAAAACTGGTTTTACGCGCTGATGGCACATCTGTTTACATTACCCAGGATTTAGGTACGGCCCAGCTGAAATATAACGACTTCCACATGGATAAATCCATCTATGTGGTTGGTAACGAACAGGATTATCACTTTAAAGTACTTTTTCTGATCCTGAATAAATTAGGCAAAGCCGGTGCCGGCGGCCTGTTTCATTTATCGTACGGCATGGTCGATTTGCCATCCGGCAAAATGAAATCGCGCGAAGGTACGGTAGTTGATGCTGATGACCTGATAACCGAGATGAATGCTACAGCTAAACAAAAAACCGACGCCATGGGTAAAGTGGATGGTTTTAGCAACGAATACAAGTTGCAACTATACCATACTATTGGCATGGGCGCACTAAAATATTTCCTGCTGAAAGTTGATCCTAAAAAACGCCTGCTATTTGATCCTAATGAATCGGTAGAATTTGAGGGACATACCGGGCCGTTTATTCAATATACTCACGCCCGTATCAAATCAGTTTTAAGTAAAGCAAATTATCAGCAGACGAATCAGATATCAATATCTGAAATTGATGGAGTAGAACGCGACCTGATTGTTTTATTAACCCAATTCCCGACGGTAATAACAGATGCCGCCAATGGCTATAGCCCCGCTATTATTGCCAACTACGTTTACGAATTGGCTAAGACTTACAACAAGTTTTACCACGAAAAATCGATACTACAGGCAGAAAATGAGGTGCTGAAACAATTTAGATTGGAACTTTCCGCTTCGTCAGCCAAAGTAATCAGCAAAGGAATGGCTTTGTTAGGTATCGATGTGCCTGAGAGAATGTAGAGCCCCTGGCCCCTGGAGGGGGAGTTTAAAAGCAAAACGCATAGTCATTTGGTTGACTATGCGTTTTGCTTTTAAAACTATTGTTCCCCCTTTAGGGGGTTAGGGGGCTTCGCTTACCTCCAATAACCCCTGTGCCATGCATAGCCATGGCGCACGGGATGCCAGTAGCCTTGTACATAAACACGATTGGCACGCGGCCGTGCATAATACCCGTTTATATAAACATAGCTACCGCCACGCCAGGCCCATTCGCCGGGTACCCAATAGGCGCCGGGATAGGGTGCTGCCGGGCGTACATATATAGGTTCGGCGGGGCGTTCGGCTACATAGTAGTCGGCTGCGCAAGATGTAAATAGTGAAGCGGATAAGGCTAATACTAATCCTGTTTTCGCAATTGTTTTCATCTGTAAAATGTTTAATGGTTACTTACAGATGTTTGACAGTTTTAGGAATTATAGGTTTAATGAAGGTTTGGTGAACTTGTTTGCTACCACCAACTCTTTACTGCCCGCCGCATACTGGTAAAAACCGCTGCCGCTTTTAACTCCGCGGTGGCCTGCTGTAACCATGTTTACCAGCAGGGGGCAGGGGGCGTATTTGGTATTGCCAAAGCCATCATACAGCACTTTTAAAATAGCAAGGCAAACATCAAGGCCAATAAAATCGGCCAATTGCAGGGGGCCCATGGGGTGGGCCATGCCTAATTTCATAACGGTATCAATTTCCCGTACTCCGGCCACGCCCTCGTGCAAGGTATAAATGGCTTCGTTAATCATGGGCATTAAAATGCGGTTGGCAACAAAGCCGGGGTAGTCGTTTACTTCAACAGGATCCTTACCCAGGGTTTGGGCCAGTTGCATAATGGTTTGCGTAACCGAATCTGTTGTAGAATAGCCCCTGATTACCTCCACCAGCTTCATTACAGGTACAGGGTTCATAAAGTGCATACCAATTACATTGCCGGGGTTTTTAGTAGCCGCCGCAATTTCGGTGATGGATATAGACGATGTATTGGAGGCGAGAATAACATCGCCGGAACAAATTTCACTTAGCTGTTTAAATAATTTGAGTTTAATTTCCCGGTTTTCGGTGGCGGCTTCAATAACCAGGTCGGCGTTGGTGGTGCCTTCTTTTAAATCGGTATAGGTTTTTATCCGGCTTAGTGCATTTGTTTTATCCTGCTCAGTTATGCTGCCTTTTTTCAGTTGCCTGTCAAGATTGTTGGTGATGGTTTGTATGGCATTATTTAATGCAACGGCATTAATATCAACCAGCGATACTTCAAAGCCATATTGCGCAAAAGTGTGGGCAATACCGTTACCCATAGTGCCCGATCCAATAACGGTTATATTTTTCATCATATTAACAGGTTATATAAATGCTAAGTTGGCGCAAATAATTTGTTTTGCAAAAGGTATGCTTTTATAAATTGATTAGCGCGGTAGCTTCAATGACCGATTTTTTTCCAAGGTTATCATACATCGGGATTTGCCCAAGTTCCGGAAACCCGGAATAGTTAAGGATATATGTTTTTGAGTAGATGTCCTTCGGCCCGTTAAATACAATGCCCATAACCGGGATATTATATTTTTTTAAGGCATGCAGCGATAATAAAGTATGATTGATGCTACCCAGATAATTTTGCGATACTACGATTACCCGGGCATTAAGCTGTTTGATGAGGTCTATCATCAAAAAATTATCATTCAAAGGCACCATAAGGCCACCGGCGCCTTCTATCACCAGCTGGTTATCGGTTTTTGGCATGGTGATATTTTCCATATCGATAGTAACCTTATCAATGGCGGCAGATTTATGAGGCGAAAAAGGTTGTGTAAGGCGGTAGGCCTCGGGATGAAATTGTGTAACCGGGTTGGAAACCAGGCTTTGTACTTTTTGAGTATCGCTGTTATCCAGGTCGCCGGATTGGATGGGTTTCCAGTAATCCGCCTTTAATTTTTCGGTTACAATTGCCGATATTATGGTTTTGCCTACACCGGTGCCAATGCCGGTAATAAAAATGGGTTGTTTAACGGACATTAATAAAATTATTTACTGTATTGCAAAGCAAAGCTAACTCATTTAAGGTATTAAAGCTATGCAGGCATATTCTTATACGTTCTGTTCCGGCCGCAACAGTAGGGCTTAAAATGGGCCGTACATCTAAACCGGCTGATTGTAAGGTGTTTGCTATCAGGATGGCTTTGTCATTGCTTTTTAAAATAATACATTGGATAGCGCTATCGCTTTTCAATAAAGGGTAATCACTATTGACTTCAATATGGTTTTTAAAATATGCGATGTTGTTTTTTAGGGCGATAACTTCCTCTTCAACATTATTTAATAGCTGATAGGCCATTTTTATTGACGCTAAATGATGAAAGGAGGGGGCCGTACTATAAATGAATGGCCGGGCAAAGTTAACCAGGTAATCTTTAAACATATTGCCGCCTAATACAATGGCCCCGTGGCAGCCAAGGGCCTTGCCAAAAGTAACAACCGCCGCAAATACATGGTTTTGAAGACCGAGCTCGTTTATTAAACCCTTTTTGTACAAACCAACCGCATGTGCTTCATCAACAATTAAATGCGCGCCGTACTTTTTTGTTAAACCGGCGATATCTTTTAGCGGGGCCGAATCGCCATCCATGGAATATATACTTTCTACAACCACATAGCAATTGCCTTTAGATGCCTTTAATTTGGCCTCCAGGCTTTCAATACTGTTATGTTTGAAGCTGTACCGGTTGGCATAACTTAACCGTGCACCGTCGATGGCTGATGCATGCGTCAACTCATCGAGTATGATGGTATCACCCCGTTGCGCCAGGGACGAGAGCAGGCCGAGGTTGGCATCGTAACCGGAATTAAATAATAAACCGGCTTCAAACCCATGAAATGCGGCAATTTCCTGTTCCAGGTCTTCGGCATACCGCGAGTTTCCCGAAAGCAGCCTTGAGCCGGTTGATCCGTTTAAACTCAATGGATTGCTATCCAATTCAGTTTTAATATATTTTTTTAATACCGGCGACCGCGCGAAACCCAGGTAATCGTTTGAACAAAAATCAACAAGATCGTTTTCTGGTTTCAGGCTGCGGTATATGCCTGCAGCCTTTCGCTCATCAAGTTTGTTTTTCAGGTAATCGTTGGCTGATATCAATTTATGGAATATTTTATCGGTATATCTATGGCTGAGCTTTCTGCCTTAAGCTTTCTGCTTTTAGCTCTTTACCGTGCAAAAATAAAAAAAGCGGCTCATCGCCGCTTCTTTTATCAAAGTATATTGAGTTAATTTTGGGAGCCTCCACCGCCTCCGCCACCTTGTCTCATCCTGTCCATCATATCTTTTTGCATTTTGTCAAATGCAGTAGCCTGGTCGGGTGTTAAAATAGCTTTCACTTTTTCGTTAGTAGCTTTTCTCATGGGCATCATGGCACTGCGCATGGCGTCCCTGTCGCCGTTGGCTGCAGTACGTACGCTATCCATTTTTACTGCCTGTTCTTTATAAACAGCCGTAACTTTGGCGGTTTGGTCGTCAGTTAACTTTAACTGTGTCTGTAGGTCTTTAGCCCTGTCTTCGGGGCTCTTTCTCATACCGCCACCTTGTGCATGGCTTACTGCTGCAATCCCCATCAGGAAACAGCACATCAACAGAAATTTTTTCATAGCTCTTTTAATTTATTTACGTTTTTAATCTTAAGATAAAGATATAACGCAAAGGTTTAAGAAAGCTGATGTAACTTAATTGTTGCTTTGTTGTAAATTGGATATCGAGCGTTGCATCTGGGCCATCATATTGGTGAGGCTTTCCATGGTTGGCTCGGGTGTTGGCTGTGGTAACTGGGTTGATATATAGCCCTTTGCCTTCCAAATTTCCAACACATCTTCTCCGTTTATTTCATACGGTTCGTATACCGGGTTGTCAGATATCAACTTTAGCTTCTTATGGTCTTTAAATTTGTTACCTATCCGTTTATATACCACGCCATCATCTTTTGATATCACTACGTAGGTTTCGCCCGGTTTTACATCGGCCCAGTTTTCAAGGTATTCGGCTATGATGATATCGCCTGATACTATAGGCAACATCGAATCGCCTTTTATTTCAAAAGCACGGTAGGTGCCCTGCTTAAACATCGGCAAATAAAACTTAGGCAACTTGGCTACATATTCCGGATCGGCGTACCCATTTAAATAGCCGGCGCTGGCCTTAAGCGGTACCATTTCAATGTTTTCGTTATCCTCTTTATCAACAGAAATACTCAGCACGCGCAGGTTTGCCGGGTTACCTTTGGGTTTAGGAACCCACTTTTCGTTAATGGTTTCATTAATAAAATCATCAATGCTAATGTCAAAATAGATTGCTAATTGTTTTAGTAACTCGTATTTCGGCTCGGCGCGCTCTTCTTCATAAGCTCCTACTAATGAGCGTTTTATACCTACTTCATCAGCGAATTGTTGCTGGGTAATTCCCTTCTTTTTGCGAAGGAACTTAATATTTTGTGAAATTATTGACATAAAATTTGCATTTGCTAAATTTATTAGTAATTTTATGCTCATAAAGTTAGTAATATTTATTCATTCACCAAAATTTTTATCAAAAAATGAAACGTTTTGTATATATCATCACCGACAGAAACAGGAAAAACCTGCACGTAGGCTTATGTTCAGACCTGGTAAAAACGCTGCAGTTTTACAGCGATATGCCCACCTTGTTTTTTGATAGCGCACAGCAGCTTAACCGTTTAGTGTATTTTGAGGAGATTAATACCGAAGAGCAGGCGATGGAGCGCTTTAAAACAGTAAGCACCTACACAAGGCCCCAAAAAGAAAAAATGATCAGACCGGTTAACCCTGACTGGGTAGATCTGACCATTGGTTTAAAATATGAAAGCGGGATACGTACCAGGCCACAACTGCGCCCTTCGGTAAACGCTAACAGGCGTGCTATTACTTTTTAATAAATTTTAAAGCACCCGAGTTCATGCAAAAGCGTTTGCCGCCACGGTCGGCAGGGCCATCGTCAAAAACGTGACCAAGGTGCAGGCCTGTACTTTTTTCGATAACCTCGTCACGGCTCATGCCGTAGCTGTTATCTGTAACAACGGCAACTTTTTTGGGGTCGACGGCTTTTACAAAGCTTGGCCACCCTGTGCCGCTATCAAATTTGTCCTCAGAACTGAATAGTACTTCGCCTGTGGCAGCGCTTACATAAACACCCTTTTCGTGGTTGTTCCAGTATTCGTTTTTAAAAGGAGGTTCGGTACCGCTTTCAACCATAATGTGGTATTGGTTGGGTGTAAGTATTTTTTCCCACTCCGCCGCCGGTTTACTTAGTTTGCGTTTAGCCTGGCCGCTGCTGTTTTGGCAGCCAAAGGCTGTTATAATGCTTAGTATAGCTATTGCAAAAAATGATTTTTTCATTGTCCTATTCATTTCGGTTTTTATAAACTATGATTTACACATTAGACGTAAAGTTTAAGTTATCCTTACAGCTAATCATATTTAAAATACGTAATTGTATTTTAAGTGGTTTGTCATAAAATTCCCATTAAGTAACCCTGAAAAAATGGGGATGATGTGTTTACTTATGCGAGTAATTGAGCCGTCACCCTTCGACAGGCTACCTATGATGTGTTTGGTTTTACACAAACATCGGCTTTTTAACGCTGATCACGACTCACCCCGGCTACGCTACGCTGGCCGACCCTCCGGCTAAAGCCGCAAAGAAGGTGAAACTCATTTTGCTTTTCCTCTTATTGTTTTATATATGTTGCAAATGCGTTATCGCAAGGGACAGTTATATAACCTTTGCTTTAGGAAGCAGCACCTTGTTTACCACATGCAGCATCCCGTTATTTTGCTCAACATCAAAACGGTTTATGATACATTCTCCGCCATTTTCGTCAATCAAAACTATATTGCGGTTGGCATCAATTTTTGCACTAAGCTTAACGCCCGCAAGCGTTGTAAAAGTAGCGAGGCCTTTATTTTTGTTAACTTGTTTTTCAATATCTTTTACCTTTAAACGGCCTGGTATAGCATGGTAACTTAAAATAGCCGTGAGTTCCCAAATATGTGAAGGCTTCATCAATGAATCGAGCCGTCCGGCAGGCAGGTTCTGAAAGGCGTTATTAACAGGGACAAATATGGTAACTGGCCCGCGGCTTTCGAAAGTTAGCGCCAGGTTAGCTGCTTTTATGAAATTATAAAATACCGATAGGTCTTTGGATATAGCTAAGTTTTTAACAATATCGTTTGCAGGCCGCATGCTATCGCCCGCCGCAACTTTTAGCGGGCCAATTGCTTTAGGGTTTACAGCCTTTGTTTGCGCAAATAATGTAGAACCTAATAAAAGCAAAGCAGCAAGTATTATCAAATTTTTCATAGTGGGTTGGTTACAGGTATAACAATCAAATAGTTAACTGTTTTTGCTAATTTAGGTTTTAAATAAAAAAAGCGGCACATAGCCGCTTAAATATATTTTAATGAATGCATTACCACCCCGGTGTAAAGCCCAAACCAAATACTGGCTTCTTAACGTCGGTACGGTTAAAAGGTATCGCAAAATATGGCTCCAGTACAAAGGCCCCAAAAACGTTTACCCTTAATGATATACCGGCGCTTAAAGCGGGTACGCGGCCATAAGTTGTATTAAATACGGGGTTGCCGTTGCTATCAACTTGTGGCACACCGTTTTCATCTACAACGGCTGTCCTGCTTAAAACCGGGGGATTTTTCTGGAAATAGATACGTTCGCCGGCATTCCAGGCCAGGCCTGCATCAAAAAACAGGTTCAGATCGGTAAACAGGAATTTAGATTTTATCTGGGCCAGTTTTTCGGGCCCGGTAAATGGCAGGCGGGTTTCAAAGTTAAATACCGCCATCCTGCTGCCCGACAACTGGTCGATATTAAAGCCGTTTGATGCCTTGCTATTGTTATTGTAAAAGGTTTGTCCTTCATAGCCCCTGATATAAAAAGGGTAACCTATAAACAACGGGTAAATTCCATTCGAATCGCCAAAGCGGCCATAGCCATAAAAACGGGCGGCAAAGGTTACGGGTTCAACCCTTACATATTTGCGAAGATCGATAGTTGGCGAAAAGAATTTGTAGGTGCCGAAATTGTAACCGGCCTCTAACCTGTACCTGAAACCGTTTAACGGAGCTGTTACGCCAAAAAAGGAGTTATCGCCAACTAATGCTGTCGACACCTGGAAAAGCGCGTATGATTTTAAATTATAATTAAGCAGGGCGCTTTCTTCGGCATTGGCAACTTTCTTTTTATCCGAATTGAGATAGGTATAGTTTAACGTGGTATTGTTATTGGCGTCGGTTAAGGTATCTATTTTATAAGTATCACTATACCGGTCAACGCGATAAGAATTATAGGAGGCGCCCGCGCTTACTTCAAAACGGTTTGTTTTATTGATGGGATAGGAGGTAAATACCTTGGCGGCATCTTCAAAATTGCGAATGATATCCGTATTCTGCGATAATACTTTTACATTTTTGCCGCCCACATTTTGTGTTGGGAAGGTTTCGGTTTGTAAACCAAAAAGGTAGGGAATATGCGATATACCTGTACCCAAATTCCATCGGCCGGTTTGGTTAACATAAGTTACAGCTGCGCCCGAATCATAAATTTGACCGTTTACGGATGCTGCCGCGAAAATTTGGTTACGGCCCAATATATCGCTGAAAACACCCTGGATACCACTTGACAGGCTGGTACCGTAAAAGCTGCTTACGCCAATGCCAACACCGCTGCCTGCCAGGTAATCAAGCTTGAATTTAGGGCGATAGGGGATTTCCTTTACAGAATCGGCAGGGATTTTCCGGTAAGCCAGGAAGTTGTTTAGGTTTGAATTGATCAGATCGACGCCCACGGCGCGGGGAGGGGGCAGCATAGCCGCGCTAAAATCTACAGCTTGTGGTTGTAAAGCAATTGGTTTAAACGCTGATGCTTTGGCGTTGTACAGGGCATATTTTTGTGCCCGGTAGTAGGAGTAAACCACATCATCATTAGCAGAGATACTTAATGCAGGCGAAAATTCGGTAATACCGCAGATTCCCGTAAACAGGTCGGTCATTTGTTCAACCTGGCCCGTGCTGATGGTATAGCGGTACATATTGCGGAAACCATCCCTGTTGGACAGGAAGTAGATTTGCGAACCATCGGCCGAGTACTGCGGGTTTAAATTGTTGGCCCCGTTAAATATTTTTATATCGGTTACTTTGCCGGTGGCCAGGTCAAACTCGGCCAGGTTAAAGGTGATGGCCTGCTCTAATGATTGGTCGTAAGTGGAGCGGTCACTTGAAAATAGAACCTTTTTGCCATCTCTTGAATAGGTTGGCTGGTAATCGGTGTATTTATCGTTGGTAAGCTGCTTAACCTTTTTTGTGTCGAAATTATAGGAGTACAAATCGCTTTGGCCCTCAACAAGCCCGGTAAAAACAATGTCCTTACCATCGGGCGACCAGGAGAGGTTGCTAAATTGCTCTGCCTGCTCCATCGATACATCGTCAAGAACGCGTCCGTTATTAATATCGACTACTTCCATACGGTTACGCCCTTTGCTGAACACACTGAACGCGAACCGCTTACTATCCGGCGACCAGGCGCCGGCCGATTCGATAAAGTTAAACTCATCTATGTGCGTGTTGGAAACCTTACTTGTGAGCTTCCGTAAAATTTTACCCGTTCGGGCATCTGCCAGGTACAAGTCGATACTGAACAGGCTTTTGGCCGATAGAAAGGCCAGGTATTTACCATCTGGGCTTACCGCGGGGGCAACCACAAGATCGCCGCCGTTATCTTTATCTACCAGTTTTAAACCAACAGGCTTTTGTACGGTATCCTTCAAAAATGGCTTGTAAGTGCTTTCTATCGAGTTTTTCCAGAGGCGGGATAACGTTTTATCGTCGTACCCAAAAGTGCGCCTGATGCCGTAGGCGAGGCCATAGCGGGCTGTATTTTTGAAGAATGGCACTATCACGGTATCACCATAAGTCGACCCTAAAAACGACCAGAAAGCCTCGCCGTAACGGTATGGGAAATATTTATTACTCTCTGTTAAATCGCGGACGGTGGGGATATCATGGTTCAGGTAAGCATCGCGCATCCACATAGCGGTATAGGCATCTTTTTTACCTAACGACAGGTATTCGGCCATACCCTCTATCATCCACAATGGAATATTATTGATGTTCTCAAAATTCTCGTTCTGATTTCCACCTAACAGGGCATGGTACTGGAAAGCATGCACCAACTCGTGCCCGATAACGTGGCGTGTCATCTGGTTGGTTTCCATTACCGGCATTACCACACGGTTTTTTAAACCTTCGGTAATACCGCCTGTACCAACGCCAATTTCGCCGTCAATGGCGGTAGTTTGCTGAAAATCGGGATGGTTGGCATATAAAATGATGGGATTGGCTGTCTTGAAAGTGTCCTTAAAAACCTGTTGGTGCAGGGTGTACCACAATTCGCTTTCCTGGGCAAAGCGTTTAATCATGCTATCGTTTTTGATGTAATAGTAGATCTCGAAATGCGGGGTTTTGTAAACTTTAAACTTGAGATTTTTATACCGTACTTTATTTTGACCGAAATATTGCGCCCTGGCGCTATTGCTGATGAGCAGCGAACAGATAAGCAGTATCAATATAAAGCTGAACTTTTTAGCGTTGTTTAACAATGAGTAGGTTTTATTCATAATTCAAACTAAATAGAATACGGCTAATTTAATGAATAATCGGCAGGCTGTGGGGCCTGCCGATTGATATTTAAAACTTGTACATACACATTCTTACCCTAAAATACCTTTATTTTTGATTAACAGGTGTTGTTTCAGGATTTTCGGGCGTAGTGGTTGGTGTAGGTATAACGTTGGTAGTATCAATTGGGTTGCTTGTGCTATCTACTTCGGCAGTATCAACAGCAATATGCGGCGACGGGCAATTATAGCTTTTGGTGATCTTACTCCATGGTTTTGGGAAAGGCCCGTAAGTATAGCCCAATTTTTGATCGGCATAAACCTTCTCCATAAAACGGCCGAAAATGGGCAGTGCAGTGTGTGACCCTTCGCCGGTTTCGGACGATGTAAAGTGCACGCTCCGGTCATCGGCGCCAACCCAGATACCGGTTACCAGGTCCTTGGTAATGCCCATGTACCAGCCGTCAACATAATCGGATGAAGTACCGGTTTTGCCGCCAATCTGGTTGTCTTTTTTCCAAAGGCCGTTATATTCCCATAAAGCTTGTGAGGTACCTCCCGGCTCTTCCATACCACCACGGAACATATAAAGCATCAGCCAGGCAGTTTCTTCGCTCAACACCTTTTCTGATTTCAGTTCAAATTCGTCAAGCACGTTCCCCTGCTGGTCGGTTATTTTAGTTACCAGCAATGGATCAATTTTTTGGCCTTTATTCAGGAAGGTACTATATGCACGTACCATTTCATAAACCGAAACATCATTGGAGCCCAATGATACCGAAGGGACCGATTTCAGCGGGCTTTCGATACCGCATTTGTGTGCATACTGTACAATTTTATCCCAGCCAACTTTTTCGGTAAGCTGCGCGGTAATGGAGTTTACCGATTTGCCCATAGCCCAGCGTAACGACATTTCCTGGTACGAGAAGTGGAAATCGGCATTGTTTGGTTGCCATACTTCGTCTTTACCATTGTCCTTATATTTGATAGTTACAGGCTGATCTGTGAATTTATCGCAGGGGGTATAGCCGTTATCAAGCGCGGTAAGATAGGCAAAGGGCTTAAATGTAGATCCTGCCTGCCTGCGCGATTGGTTTACGTGATCGTAGTTAAAAAAGCGATGATCGATACCGCCAATCCAAACCTTTATTTTACCTGTTGATGGTTCAAGCGTCATCATCCCGGTATTTAAAAGTTTGGCGTAATATTTAATAGAATCAATGGTCGAAAAAGTGGTATCCTGCTCGCCATGCCAGGTAAAAACGGTCATCCGCTTTTTGGTTTTAAAGTACTCACCTATCTTTACGGTATCACCGTTGAATTTTTTATTCAGCAATTTATAAATAGGTAGCTTTTGTTCGTTTTTTAAGATGAAATCTTTGATTTCGACACCTTTCGAATCGCGCCAGGGGATTTTATTGCCCCATAGGTTGTAAAAACGCTTTTGCAGCATTTTCATTTTTTCGGCAACGGCTTCCTCGGCGTATTGCTGCATCCGCGAATCTATCGTGGTATAAATCTTCAGGCCATCTTCGTACAGGTCATAGCCATTGTCTTTACACCATTTATCCAGCCATTTTTCAACCGCGCGGCGAAGATAGGAGTCGCCGTGCGAATCCTGTTCTACATAACTTAAATCGAGTTTTATGGGCGATTGTGTGCTGGCCGTAAATTGATCTTTGGTGATGTAGCCATACTTTTGCATCTGGCCTAAAACAATATTGCGGCGTTCGGTAGCCCGTGCGGGGTTACGGATGGGATTGTAACTTGACGTGGCTTTCAGCATACCAATCAACAGGGCCGCCTCGGCCGGGTTAACCTGGTCTGGCTGTTTATTAAAATATTTTAATGTAGCCGTTTTAATGCCATAACTATTATTTCCAAAAGGAACTGTATTGAAATATAGCTCAAGAATTTTTTGCTTGCTGTAAACGTGCTCAATTTTAAAAGCGGTAAGCCACTCTTTACATTTATAAACAATTGTGCGCACAAAGGGCACATGTTTTATAAACCCTTCTGATTTACGTTTGCGGGTTTCAAACAGGTTTTTGGCCAGCTGCTGGGTAATGGTGCTTGCGCCGCGGCGGTCGCCTTTTGCGGTAGAAAGCAGGCTGGTAAAAAAGGAATAAAAATCAACGCCACCATGACTGTAAAACCTTACGTCTTCTGTAGCAACAAGCGCGTTTACCAGGTTGGGAGAAATGTGTTTAAGGTCAACAGGGGAGCGGTTTTCTTTATAATACTGGCCTATCAGTTTACCATCGGCAGTATAAACTTCTGAACCGACTGATAATACCGGATTTTTAATATCCTGCATGTCAGGAGAGTATCCCGATAACCAAAGGAAGTTAAGCTCTATGGAGCAAAAAAAGATGATAACGAAGTATATGAAAATAACAAGGAATCGCAGAAACCGGTTTCGTATTTCTCTGAACATTGGGTAAAGATGTAAAATTATGCTACTAAATCATAAAATGTTTAGCAAATATTATCAACGTAAAATAAACAGGTAAATTTTAGGTTAACCCTATATTATTTTGCCGGCGCACAAAATACGCAATTAAAATAATCAGGATGAAAAATAAATAAAAGACAGGTTACGTTTCGGGGCAATAGTGCCGCAAACTGCCGTTAACGAAAGGTAACCCCTAGGGGCAAAAGATAGATTTGACTTTGTTCTACAAACGGGTAGCCTCTACGAGGCACCATGCTAAAAGGTGCTTGCCTCGTAGGGGCTACCCGTTTGTAGCAATATTTATCTAAAACTCTTTTATGCCCCGTAGGGGCTACCTATCTCGGCATTAAAAGCTATTACATGAGGTAATAAAGTTTTAAGGCTTCCCTTTGGTTATGTTTTAGTAAATCGGGGCCGGAATAAAGATATTTCTTATCTTTAGCCATAACCATAACCAAGTCATGAAAATAAAATACATCGCCCTATTATTATCAGTTTGCTTTTTGCTTGGTTGTAACAAAAACAACGAATCGGTATTACTCAGGCTTAAATACAATAAAGGCGACGAGCAGGTTTTTGAGTTAGATGAGAACGCGATAGGCGGAACTTATTTCAGTATGCATAATCAAACAGAAGTTTCGATGATTGTTGATTCTGTTACTAATAACGGTAATTCAATTGTGATGACGGCATATTTAAGAAGCGTGAAATCGGATACCAAAACCGGCGAAAAGATAGAACATTATGATTCGAATGATAAGTATTCGGATATGGACGAAGCGGCGTTGGCATTGGATAAAACACTCCAGGAGGCGTTGCATACTTACTATAGTATAGAATTTAATTCAAGAGGCGAGGTAACCAGGCCTTTTTCATCAGCAGGCAAAGCTGTAGCAGCGCCGGTTGATGCTGCCAAAATACAGCTAATATTCCCGGATGAAAAAGTAAAAGTAGGCTATAGTTGGGCAGGGCAGCCACAAACTACATTTTTATCAACCACTAATACCTACACCTATACAGTGACAGATATTACTAAAGATAATGTTATTATTCATGTTGATGCCAATATACAGGGCTTTAAATCGCTGACAAGGGACCATAAAGCTGAAGGTGAATATGTGATAAATAAAACAAATGGCAGGCTAATAAGTTCTCGTTTAGATATGCCTGTGCAAACCGGCGGCAGGGTTGTGTTAACGGTTACTGCAAAATAAAGGTTTGCATAGTATATTGCTAAATAACAATATTTTCATGAGCAATTTAACCAATAAATTCAGGGTTAGTGATGGCAAAGATTTTACACTGAAAGATTTTGATCCGGCTTATGCCGATGGTTTTAAAAAGGCCGATGCCCAAAAGGTTTTAAAGGGACTGATAGCCGAGACCTTTGACCTGCAGACTGAACTTTATGCGGCCAATAAATACGCACTGCTCATCATTTTCCAGGCGATGGATGCTGCCGGGAAAGATAGCGCCATTGAACATACCTTATCGGGCTTAAACCCGCAGGGGTGCCAGGTTTATAGCTTTAAGCAACCCAGCGCCGAAGATTATGAACATGATTTTTTGTGGCGGCATTACCGGTCGTTACCCGAAAGGGGCAGGATAGGGATTCACAACCGATCGCATTATGAAAATGTGCTGGTGACCAAAGTGCATCCAGACCTTCTACTAAAAGAACATTTGCCGGGTATAAACGATGTAAAAGATATCGGTACCGGTTTTTGGGATAAACGCTATGAAAGCATCCGGGCGTTTGAAAAGCACCTTACCGATAACGGCACGGTGATTATCAAATTTTATCTGAACCTATCTAAACAGGAGCAAAAGCTGCGTTTTTTAAAACGAATTGATGATCCAAAAAAGAACTGGAAATTTTCGGCCGCCGATATTGAAGAGCGGGAAAAATGGGATGATTACATGCGGGCTTATGAAAAGGCCATTAAAGAAACGGCTACCAAAGATTGCCCGTGGTATGTTATACCGGCCGACAAAAAATGGTTTACGCGGATTGCCATTTCTACCATTGTTCTTGAAACTTTAAATAATTTGAAACTAAAATACCCTGCGCTCGAAAAGGAGGAAAAGGATAAGCTTGAGGAATCAAAGAAGTTATTGGAAAAAGAGTAGGCCAATACCTACTCCATCCTAAAAGTTATTGACTACTCATATCCCCGAAAATAGCGACTGGGCTCTTTCGCCGATTAGTGGCATTGGTTTTTGCTCGGCTTGTAATGCCCCGATAAATCCAATAACCCAGATGATGAACAGCCCGGTCCTTACAATCCAAAATAGAATACTCCCTAACGATGCGCCGAATGAAAAAAAGATGGCTCCGGCCGCATAGTAAATCACTATTGAAACCAGGTGAAATAGTAAGGTTTGCCTGAGCTGGTAACTTGCCAGGTAGGTTTTTTTATTTTGATAAAGCGCGAAATAGGCTATAAGCCATCCTAAAATAAAAAAGTAACTAACGATACCTGCAATTTTGTTATCGTCATTTGATGGGTAATTGGTCATAGGGTAGAAGGTTAAATGTAAGTGATAATTTAATGTTTAAAGCTAACCATATTTACACGCAAATGTTTGCAGTATTTGTGTCAAATATTGTACTTTTATTATATCATAAATGTTAATTTTTGGTGCTTTATTTTTGAGTTTCGGCATTAAAGTGTTAGTTTTTTAGTTGAAAGTTAAAGTATTGATAATCAGAACAAATAGTGTTCCATGTTGTGTTTTTGAGAATGTATAAGACGTTGATATTCAACGCTAAGGCGTTCCAAAGCGTTCCGCATGATCCGGGCGTTCCGGTGGAACGGCTGGTCAATCAAATAGCCCGGGTTTCCTCCGGGCTTTCCGGATTATAATATGATTACAAATCCCCTCATGAAAAAAATACTATTCCTCATTGTATCGGCGCTTTGGGCCTCGGTTAGTTTAAAAGCCCAGCCCAAACATTTTAAGGTACTGGCGCTGTATGAGAATGGCGGGCACCACATTGCGTTTTCAAAACGCGCTACCGTATGGCTGGATAAACTGGCTTCCGAAAAGGGGTTTACTATCGACTATATCCAAAAACCAGATAAAATTAACGATGAATTTTTAAGCCGTTACCAGTTGATTTTGCAGCTGGATTATGTACCCTATGGCTGGCCGGATAGCGCCGCTGCCGCATTTAAAAAGTATATTACCGAAGGCAGGGGCGGATGGGTTGGTTTTCATCATGCCACCTTGCTTGGCGAGTTTGACGGATTTCATGAATGGCAATGGTTTTCGGATTTTATGGGTGGTATCAGCTGGAAAAATTATATTGGAACGTTTGCTAAAGGACAAGTAAATGTGGAGGATAAGCAGCACCCGGTTATGAAAGGCGTGCCCGCGTTCTTCCGGATTGAACAGGAAGAGTGGTATACTTATGATAAAAGCCCGCGACCCAATGTTCATGTACTGGCAAGCGTTGATGAATCAACCTATGAACCACAGGGCGATATTAAAATGGGAGATCACCCTGTGGTATGGACAAACGAACATGTTAAAGCCCGCAACGTTTATATTTTTATGGGTCATTCACCAAACCTGTTGGATAACCCGGCCTGGGTTAAGCTGGTTACAAATGCTATTTTCTGGGCAGCGGGTGTTAAGTAGTAAGTCTTAAGCCCTGAGTCTGAAGTCAATAGTCTGAAGTACAAAGGCGAGTTTTAAATTGTCGCTTTTAATTCAAGACTTCCGGCTTAGGACTTAGAACTTCGGGCTCAGGACTTCAAATTTTCAGGCGGATACGTTTCTTCTCCATTAAACCGACCAGGGCTATCAATATAAACCCGGTAGCCATGGATCGCGCCAGCCCGATGATTCCATTATTAAATATATCGGGATACTTTAGGTGAAAAAGCTTCAATATATACACCTGGAAGTAGGGCAGCAGGTAACAGGTAAGCGTACTGGTGCCGGCAGGCCAGATCAGTTTAAACCAATTCTTTTTACCCTTAACATCCACCAGGAAGATCATCAGTTCAAAAACCAATATGGTAATACCGCTGCATATAAAGATCCAGGCTGGGGTAGAGCGTATTTTTGAAATGCCATCGGCATACGGACGGATCAAAAAAGCCAGTACAATTAGCAACACGCCTGTTGCGCCAAATATTACCCACAATAATTGAGTTTTATTTTTTGATACAAGCAGCGCATAGATCTCTGAGATGATAACGCCACCCATTACTAAACAAACTGCTGATGCATCGCCCAGCACGGGAATTTTAAACTTGAAAACACCGGCATGCCTGGCAATATTTATAGCTACAAAAGCAAGCAGGGCAATTACCATGATATTCAATTTCCCCTTGGCCAAAAGATATACCAGTGCGCATACCAGGTAAGCCCAGCCAATGATACCCAAAATACCCCACCAGTGAGGACGCATACCCTGTATTACACCGTCTTCGCCTCCTTTATAAATTACAGCCATAACGATGAGCAGCAAAATCCCCGCGCCGATAAATGTGTACCGCTTTGCTTTAGTCATTGTTTCGGGATAATCCAGCCAGATAAGGAAGAAACCTATAGTTATTAATATAGCCCATAATGCCTGGGGTATGATACCTGCAGTTCGGGCATAGTTTTCCAGGTTTACATGGAAAAAGCCCATAATGATCAGTGCAGCGCTGCGGGTAAGTATATATGTTAATATTGATAAGAAAGAATCGCCCTTATTCATCCTGTTTTTGATGGCAAAAGGCAACGAAAGCCCTACAATGAACAAAAACGCAGGGAAAATGGTATCTGCAAAACCCATTGCGTCTGCCTTCCCATTGGCATGATCTATCCATTCGGGGATGTTCTTTACGCCACTGGCGTCATTAACAAATATCATAAGCAGCATAGTGACGGCACGGAGGACATCAATAGATAAGAGACGTTTAGGAAGTTGGTTCATCGTGATGTTTTGAGTTTTAGGGGCACTGGGATTCGATTTTTTTAACCTAATAAATATATCGACTATTTGTGAATAAAATCACTAGAAATTAAAAACATTACCATTCTTTTTAAATTTTGAACAAAACTTTGGGTTTTGAGATGGAGATTGCATATAGCTTGAAAACTATTTAGTTGCCATTTTCTAAATGACTATAAAAAAATGATCCTTTAATGTTTGTATGGGATTATTTAGTAACTGGTTTTACCCTGTGGACGATTAACCGCGCTGTCAAAAGTTCCGAACGGCCCAATTTTAGAGTTTATCGGCGTTGAAGCCCCGGCAATAGATCTGGTTTGAAATCTAATAGGTCAAATTTAAGGAGGATGAAAAAAAATGGTGTTTGTTTTACACCAATAGTAATTAACTCGAATTAAAAATTGTGTTTTATGGTATTTATTTAAGTTTATTGATTATTAAAGTCAAATTAATCAATACTTATTGATGTTTGTGTTAAAATATATCAAAAATTAGACTTTAGTTTGCTTTATTTTAGTAAGTGTAATTTAAAAATGTTAAAAATGTGTTTATATTTTTTAAATTTATCGTATATATTTTATTTTTTATAAAAAACACAACTATCTTTTAGGGTTATTTTGTGATTTATTGATGTTTTAATGCTTTTTTGTTTGAAAATTAACCTAACTTAGGGATTAATCAACATAATCAATCAACACAATCGAACGAAAGCATGAAATTAAGACTACATTTTTACCTTTTTGGAGCATTATTACTAACGTGTTCGCCGGTGTTCGCCCAAAAACTTACGGGTATCGTTACAAGCGGGGGGCAACCGGTAAGTGCCGGTACTGTAAAGGTGGTACCTAATGGCACAGGTACCATAACCGGTGCAGATGGCAGGTACAGCCTTACTTTAAAGGCAGGCAGTTACCAGGTAAGTTTTTCGGCCATAGGGCTCGAAAAGAAAACAGTAACCGTTCAACTTGCTGCCGGCGAAACAAAAGAGCTCAATATGGAACTTGCCGCTTCGGCAGAAGGTTTGAAAGAGGTAGTAGTAGTTGGGAGCCGTGGTGGCGGTCGTACTAAAATGGATTCGCCCGTACCTGTGGATGTGCTCAGAATGAGCCAGATTGGCGAAACTACCGCTAAGCCCGATTTGATGAGCCAGCTTAACCAGGCCGTGCCTTCATTTAACTATAACAAACAAAGTGGCGGCGATGGATCTGATGCGATTGACTTTGCCAGCTTGCGGGGCCTGGGCTTCGATCAGACATTGGTGTTAATTAATGGTAAACGCCGCCACCTCTCGGCTTTTGTAAACCAGGTAGGCACCCGCGGTCGCGGCAACAGCGGTACCGATTTAAATGCCATACCCGAGGCCGCTATTGATAGGGTGGAGATTTTGCGTGATGGTGCTTCGGCACAATACGGTTCCGACGCCATAGCTGGCGTTGTTAATATCGTTTTGAAAAAAGATGTAAATAAGCTAAACGTAAACATCGGTGGTAGTGGTTATTACGATCATAAATACAATACATTAAACAACGTTGATCCGAGCCAATATTATACCGGTTCCCAAATTGACGGCAAAACCTTTACTTTAGGATTGGATTACGGGCTGGCCCTTGGTAAAAACGGCGGCTTTATCAATTTTGGCGGCAACTTTATGGATCAGGGTAAAACCTTTAGGGCTGTACCCGAAACAAACTGGGATACAAACCCAAATGCTTTAAGTGTTAATGCCTGGAGAAGGGCTTTTGGTGATGGGGCTGTAAAGTCTGGCGGGGGAATGTACAATATGGAAATTCCACTTGCCGGTACCAAAACCACCTTTTATTCTTTTGGTGGCTATAATTATAAACACTCAAATGTTTACGCCTGGACGCGCAGGTGGAGCAGTGCAAGTAATCACATAAAATTCCCTACTGATGAAAATGGCAAATTAATATTTGTACCCGGCATTATGCGCGTTTTTGACCCTACACCGGGTGCCTTGGATACTGCCAATGTATATTATAATCCGCAGGAAGATGTGTATATAAAAGATATGTCGGCTGCCTTAGGTTTTAAAGGTACTATCGGAGATGGCTGGGATTGGGATTTGAGTAATAATACAGGCTACAATGACTTTCATTATTGGGGTAACAAAACCTTTAATTCATCATTGCCCTTACCAGAGCAATATACCAAAACCAGGTTTAATGATGGCGGGTTCAACTTTTTACAAAACACAGCCAATTTAGATGTAACCAAACATTTTGAGCATGTGGCTCAAGGATTTACGCTGTCTTTTGGCGGAGAGTACAGGTATGAGCGCTATAAACTATACGCCGGTGAGCCCGACTCCTACAGAAATGGCGGAGCTTTGTTAAACGGTGTTCCTAAAGCTTCCGGCTCCGAAGGGTATCCCGGCTATCAGCCAACTGATGCAACCACAGCCAACAGAACAAATGAGGCCGCTTATATTGAAGGCACTTTAGATGTAACCAAAGATTGGCTGATTGACGGTGCTGCCCGGTTTGAACATTACTCGGATTTTGGTGCTGTAAGCACATTTAAATTAGCATCCCGCTATAAAGTAAGCGACAACTTTAATGTAAGGGGATCATTTAGTACAGGCTTTAGGGCGCCTTCATTGCAACAAATGAATTTTAGCAATACCAATACTAACATTATTGCAGGTGAACTGGTTTACGCTAAATTGATTCCAAATTATGCCGATGCCGCACGCCAGGTAGGGATTCCAAAGCTTACCCAGGAAACCTCAACCAATACCAGCTTAGGCTTTACATGGAAACCAACACATGATTTTAATGTCACAGTTGACGGTTACATCATTAAAATTAAAAACAGGATAGTAATTACAGGTGCTTTTGATACCTCGGTAGCCGCGCTAAAAGACTACCTTATAGCTAACAATGTAACAAATGCCAACTTTTTTACCAATGCTGTCAATACAACTAACAGAGGTATTGACATTGTGTTAGATTACCGCAAATCGTGGGGTAAAAATAAATTTACTGCTTTATTTGCAGGCAACATTCAAGGGATAACTATTAATAAGGTTAATATTCCGGCTGCGCTGAATGATAGCTATGCACACCAGCAAGCATACTTTAGCACAAGAGAGGCCGCGTTTTTAAAAGCTTCTGCTCCACGCGAAAAATTCTCATTAGGGCTTGAATACGGATATGGTAAATTTGCCGCCGGTAGCCATATTACCTATTATGGTAAATTGACCACCCAGGGCTTTGGTTATAGCAGCGTACCAGGCGCAAACCCTGACGGACCGGGCGGCGCTAACATTTCTGCTTCGGGCAACGGATGGGACCCTTATGTTGATTTGGATAACGGCACAGGCGTTGTTCCGGAAAATTTTGTTTTTCACGGAAAAGCTACCACCGATTTATATGTATCTTATAAAATATCCAAACAAATATCATGGACTGTTGGCGTAGATAACATATTTAATGTACACCCTGATTTAGCTGTTACCGAAGGCGCTCATAAATCATCATGGGGAGATAGCGAATCTGGTGGTCCTTTTGATGCCGTACAAATGGGTTTTAATGGCATGAGAATGTTTACCAAACTGGCATTCCATTTTTAACAGGAGCGCTTAGTTAAGTATATTATCCCCCGGACTTGGTAACGAGCCGGGGGATTTTTTTGTCCTGCTTAATTACTCCCGATCAAATATTACCCGATAAATTTGAAAAATGAATAAATTTATGATAATATTTGCTTATTGATAGGCCAATTACAAATGAAAGTTTTACAATTTACCATTCCTGTACCTCATGATAAAAGCGTAATCGCCGATCAGTTTAGCCTGCCATATTTTTACCCTTATCTGCACCGGCACAAAGAGGCCCAGATTACCTGGATACAAAAGGGAGAGGGTACGCTTATAGCAGGTAATAATATGCACTATTTTGCACCGGGTGATGTTTTTTTATTAGGGGCAAATCTGCCGCACCTGTTTAAAAGCAATCCTGAATATTTTGAAAATGAAACGGAAGACGCGATAAGCGCCCTGAGTATTTTTTTTAATCCGGAAGGGATACTTATGCCCCTCTTTGACCTGCCCGAAATGAGGGCGTTTAAATTATTTATTCAGCAGCATGAGCAAGGCTTTAAGGTGCCGCCACTGCATGCAGAAAAGGCTATAATTAATATGACGGCCTTACGTGATACCACAGGCGCGGAGCAGCTGATTCAGTTTATAAGCCTGATGAAAGGGTTAACCGGGATAAACGAACCTTTACAACCACTATCGTCGTACGGTAATTTGCCCGGAATTACAGAAAATGAGGGAATCAGGATAGGCAATATCTACAACTACATTATGCAAAACTATACCGAGCCCATTACGCTGGAGGATGTATCCAAAGCCGCGTTTATGACATCCGAATCGTTTTGCAGGTATTTTAAAAAGCATACGGGCAATACATTTGTCACTTTTTTAAACGAAGTGCGTATTAACGAAGCCTGTAAAATATTAAATGCCAATAAAGTTGAGAGCATCTCGGCGGCGGCTTATCAATGTGGTTTTAAAAGTATTACCAACTTTAACCGGGTGTTTCGTTCGGTAACAGGCAAATCGCCAAGGGAGTATATGGATAATTATAGCGGGAAGATCGGCTGATAGTCCTGGTAGTTGTTAAATGTCTCCCCCTTCAGGGCTACTGTGTGTACACATCTTTTGGAAACGTACCAATAATAAAAAAAATGTCATTTCCTTTTGTTTTAAAGATGTGTACACACAGTAGCCTTCAAGCCGAGACTAAATAGGGCTCAATCTAACCAGGTATTGCTGATATTCATCTTCCAGTAAAACTTCCATATCATAGCCGGCTTCATTGGCAATAGTTGTCAACGTTTTTTCATCGACATAAAGCCATGGAAACCAATCGGATGTTTGGCGATTGTATTGATACTGGTAGCTTAGTTCGCCGTAGTATTTGCCGGTATCGGGCAGGTTTCCTTCGTATAGGTAAGCAATATCTGATGAATCGAACAGTAACTGCCCACCTTTATTAAGCAAGAGCCTGGTATGCTGCAGGAAAGTTTTCAAGTTGGATAAAGTACCTGTAAGGCCTATGCCGTTCATGAGCAATAACAGGGTGTCGTATTTATGATCGTTGTATTCAAAAATGTCGGCGGTAACCACTTTTTTAACGCCGCGTGCCTGCATTACATCTACGGCTAAGGCAGAAATTTCCAGGGCAGTTACATCAAAGCCACGTTCTTGTAGCACAAGGGCATGGCTGCCGGCGCCTGCTCCAATATCCAATACTTCGCCACGGCATTCATTCAGGGCAAGCCATTCAATATCGGGCATGTCGTCCTCATCCCTGAAGTATGTTTCGATAGGCATTTCCTCCTTTGGGCCATACTGGTTATTGATCCACAATTTGTGAGATGTTTTTTGATAGTGATGATTGTGTATGGCCTGGCCTAAAATATCTTTCATACTATGGCAAAAGTAGCAATTGACCGCCTAATTACCGGTACATTAAATACCTTTGGTAATTATGTTTAACAGCAATGTCTTATTGGCTGCCATTATTATCGCGGGTATAAGCTATAGCGTTATCGCCAAAAAGCTAACCGTTGCCGCTGCTTTAACCGGTGGGGTAGTGGCTTACCTGGTTTTTACTGGTGCAGGGTTTACAGGTATAGCAATGATGACCAGCTTTTTTATTTTAGGATCGGCAGCTACATCGTGGCAACAAAATAAAAAGCAGGCGTTTGCCACAGCCGAAGAACATAAAGGTGGCCGAACAACCGGGCAGGTATTAGCCAATGCGGGTGTGCCAGCTATTACTGGTATCCTGGTGTTATTTTATCCCCGGTATAGTCATTTATTTACACTAATGATGGCTGCAGGTTTTGCCTCGGCCACAGCCGACACATTATCATCTGAACTGGGGACGATTTATGGCACAAAGTTCTTCAATATTATCAGCCTGAAGCCCGATAAACGAGGATTAGATGGCGTAATAAGCGTGCAAGGCACGTTGATTGGTATTGTGGGAAGCTGCGTAATAGCCTTATTTTATGGCATTGGTTTTGGCTGGGATTTGAACCTGATTTGGGTAATTATAGCGGGCACAGCCGGAAATTTAAGTGATTCGGTGTTAGGGGCATTGCTGGAACGTAAGGATATTATCGGCAATAATGCAGTTAACTTTTTAAATACTTTTATAGCCGCCCTGGTCATGCTGTTGTTTTACTTTATTTAATCCTCATATTTACTGCATGGCTTTTATCATCATTGGTTTTATTGTTTTTGCGCTGATGGGTTATTTTATTTTGAAAAATAACAAATCAAAATCGGCCAGCATTGTTGCAAACACTGACTACAAACCCATTTTATCCCAAAATATATCCTTTTACCGGGAGCTGGACGATGCGGGCAAGTTGTCGTTTGAACAAAAAGTGAATTCGTTTTTAGCAACGACCACTATTGAAGGCGTGGGAACAGTGGTTGATGATACCGACAGGGTGATGATAGCCTCAAGTGCCGTGATCCCCATATTGGGGTTTAAAGATTGGGAATACCGCAACTTAACCAATGTAATATTATACCCTGATGCTTTTGATGGCGAATTTCAGTTTGAAGGCGGGAGCCGGAATATATTAGGTATGGTTGGTAGCGGTTACATGAACGGGCAGATGATATTATCGCGTGCGGCGCTCATCAAAGGTTTTTCCAAATCGGCAGGGAAGGAGAATACCGCCATTCATGAATTTGTACACCTGCTGGATAAAAGCGACGGCGCTACCGACGGCGTGCCCGAAAACCTGCTGGCACATGAGTATGTGTTGCCCTGGCTAAAGATGATTCACCAGGAAATTCATAAAATTGAAGCGGGTAAATCGGATATTAATCCATACGCCATTACTAATGAAGCTGAATTTTTTGCGGTCGTGGCCGAATATTTTTTTCAAAAGCCAACCGAACTTAAACACAAGCATCCCGAACTCTACGAAATACTAAGCACCATATTTATGCAGGATAGGGCCGATGATTAATTAAATCCCAAATCAAGTTGCCCTAAAATTTCCAGTGTTTTACCCTGGTTGCCGTCAATAAGATAAACCGGGGTTTCCTCGTGCCTGGAAGCAACAACAATGTGAACACCATCGGCGCAGGCAGTAAAAAGCTCTTCCACCAGTTTTGGATCGTTGTTGTTTTTGGACAGGTGCGACAGCAGTAAATGCGTCATATGCGCCGGGCGATGTGTTGTAAAAAGTGCCAATGCCTGTTTGTTGCTCAGGTGCCCTTTGCCGCCACGGATACGCCTTTTAAGGTGATAGGGGTAGCCACCGGTGTCCAGCATAACCTCGTCGTAATTAGCCTCTAAAAAAGCAGCGTGGCATTGGCTGAAATAGCGGATAAGCCTGTCGCAAACAATCCCCAGGTCGGTAAATACCCCAACTTTAATGTCGTGGCAGCTAACTATAAAACTATGTGGCTCTGATGCGTCATGCTCTTTGGGGAAGGACGTTACTTCCAGTTGGCCAATGGTAACCGTTTCAAACTCGCGCAGGTGATGTATTAGTTTGGCATCTACAGTGTTTCCTAAATGGAGCGAGGTGCCAGGGGTAATGTAAACAGGCAGGTTAAACTTTTTGGCCAGTACCGGAATCCCCCGGATATGGTCGGAATGTTCATGGGATACAAAAATGGCTTTTACTTTGCTCATGGGCAGGCCCAGGCGGGCCATGCGTTTTTCGGTTTCGCGACACGATATACCTGCATCAACCAAAATAGCCTCCTGATCGTTCCCCACATAATAGCAATTGCCATTACTTCCCGAATTTAGTGATGTAATAAATAAAGACATGTTTTTGAGCCAAAAGCTGAAGGCCGAAAGCTAAAAGCCATCACTTCAAATGTATGATACAAAGTAACGGATTTGCTGAATATTTTTGTTTCCTGCTTGCCAAATCTTTTAAATAAACTGAAGTTTTTTTGCACTTATAAAAACCTGCTTATATTTAGCCATGGATTCACCGCAAACTTTACCCGTACTTGATGCCGCCGAACTGCGTGTGCTTGGCTCGCTGATGGAAAAAAGCAAAACCACGCCCGACTATTATCCCATGACCCTTAACGGTTTAACAGCTGCCTGTAACCAGAAAACCTCCCGCAAGCCGGTGGTGAATTATGACGAAGCTACAGTAACCGAAGCACTAAACACGCTGAAAAGGCGCGGACTGATTTCAACGGCAACCGGCGGATCTATCCGTAATATCAAATACAAACACAATTTTGCCATCGTTTTCCCGGTGATCCCGGCCGAAGTGGCTTTAATTTGCCTGCTGATATTGCGGGGCCCACAAACGCCCGGTGAGTTAAACACCAATTCGGGCAGGTTGTATGAATTTGAATCGATAGAAGAAGTACAGGAAATGCTGGAAAAACTGGCCGACCCGGCTATGCCTTATATCGTACAACTCCCCAAACGTCCCGGTCAAAAAGAACAGCGGTATGCGCATTTATTAGCCGGCACGCCTGAGATTAACGATGACGAGGAAACAGAAGAGATAGGCGGCCGTTCATCAAGCGGCCTTGAAGCACGTGTAACCAAATTGGAGCTTGAACTTGCCGAAATGAAGGAGGCTTTTGATAAGCTGATGAAGGAGCTGATGGGGTAAGAGTAGTTTAATATCCCCCCGAAACATATTGTTTGCAAGGGTGATCAATTCTACTTAACTTTTTTACCCACCCAGTCCATCATCTTATGAGCGGCTTTCAAAACCGCTATTAGCCCTTCAGATTTCATCGGTTTGGCAATATAATCGTCCATTCCTTCGCTGATACACATATCGCGGTCGTCGGGACCGGCATTGGCGGTCATGGCTATGATAAAGGGTTGTAGCTTCCGGTCGCTTTCGCGGATTGACCGGGTGGCCTCAAAACCGTCCATTTCGGGCATCTGCACATCCATCAGTATTACGTTAAACTCCTGTTCTTCCAGTTTTTTTAGCACCTCAAGTCCATTCTCAACCATTGCAAATTCATAGCCCAGTTTACTCAACATCCGGCTGATGAGTTTTTGGTTAACCTGGTTATCTTCGGCCACGAGGATATTCAGCGGGTATTCTGCCGCGAAGTTACTATCAAGTAATTTAGCCGCTTTGGGCTCTGATGCCGGTGCATTTCCAATACTCCTTAATTGAGCCTGCACACTTTTGCCTAACTGATTTAGCTTTACCGGTTTTGTTAAAATGGCAGCAAACAAACCAGGATACTTCACTTTTGAGCTATCGCCGATAGAGCTAAGCATAATGACGGGAAGTTGTGGATACTTTGCTTTAACTGCTGCGGCAAAGCCAACGCCATCCATATCCGGCATTTCCATATCGGTGATAATGAGGTTGTAATCCTTATCTTCCTTTAGTAAATCGAGTCCCTCTGCCGCCGAGGAGACCGTTGTGGTGATGAGTCCCCATTGCTCCAGCTGGGTTTTAAGAATAAAGCGATTGGTTTTATTATCGTCAACAACCAATACCTTTTTGCCTTCCAGGTCGGCAGTATCAAATACCACGGGCACATACTTTGATTGCTTTTTACTTACTATAACTTTTATGGTAAATACAAATACGGAGCCTTCTCCGTATACGCTTTCTACCCAAATATCGCCGCCCATTAGCTTAACCAGGCGCTGGCTAATCACAAGGCCAAGCCCGGTGCCACCGTATTTGCGTGTGGTTGATGAATCGGCCTGCCAAAATGCGTTAAACAGTCCGGATACTTTTTCTTCAGAAATGCCGATTCCCGTATCCATTACGCTAAAACCTATTTCAATTTGGCCATCGTTAAGTACTTTAGATGAAAAAACCTTTATAAACACTTCGCCTTTTTGAGTAAACTTGAGCGCATTGCCGGTTAAATTGGTAATAACCTGTTTAAGGCGCAGGCTATCGCCAATAACCTGTTGCGGCAGGGCAGGGTCTATCTGGTAAACCAACTCCAAGCCCTGATGCGAGGCTACAGGCGAGAAAATATCCATCACTTCCTCAATGCAATGGCGCAGGTCAAAATCTTCCTGCTCCATATTCATTTTGCCTGATTCTATCTTCGAAAAATCAAGTATGTCATTAATCACATTCACAAGGCTATCGCCACATGATATAATGGTGTCGGTGTATTCACGTTGTTCGGCATTCAGTTCGGTTTCGCCTAAAAGCGAAGCCATGCCTATAACGCCGTTCATCGGTGTGCGAATTTCATGGCTCATGGTAGCCAGGAAAATGCTTTTGGCCTGGTTAGCTTTGTCGGCTTCCTCGCGGGCTTCTTTTTCGTGTGCCATATGAATTTCCAGTTCTTCCGACTGGGATAAAAGTTCTTCATTTAAGGTTTGTAATTCTTCTGATTGGGCCTGCAACTCTGAATTTAAGACCTGTAAATCTGCCGACTGCTTTTTAAGTTCCTGCGATTGTTGTAAAACTTCGGCTGTGCGCTCGGATACCTGCTCCTCAAGTAAACGTTTTTGCCTTTCAATATTGTTTACCTTGGCTTTATATAAGCTATAAATTACAGTAAATATAAATACGGTGGCAAGCGAAATAAACCACCAGGTTAACCAAAATGGCGGTAAAACAATAAGTTCTAAAGTAAGTTCATGGCGCGACCATCTGCCATCGCTGTTCTTGCTTTTTACTTTGAAGGTGTAGTTTCCGGCTGCCAGGTTGGTATAAGTAGCGGTATTTTTGGTGCCTACGTAGTTCCAGTTTTTATCGAAGTTTTCTAACTGGTATGCATATTCCTTTCTATTAGCCTGGGCAAAATCCAGTGATACATATTCAAATGAAATAACCGATTGCTCATGGGTTAAAGTAATGGATTTTGTTTCCGTGATATCCCTTTTTAATGGTGAGGGATCATCATCGGTTTGGGCTACAGGAACACTTTTATTAAAGATCTGGAAATCGGTTAATCGCAGCGGGGGGTCATAAACGGCTTGGGTTATCCTGTCAGGATCAAACATGTTGAACCCGTTAACTCCGCCGAAATATAAAGTGCCATCATGACTTTTTACAGCGGAGTGGGGTTTAAACTCATCGGCCTGCAAACCATCATCAGTAGTAAAATTCCTGAACCTTTTTGTCCGCGGGTTGAATCTCGACAGGCCATTGTTGCCGCTTATCCAAAGGTTGTAGTTGTTATCTTCTCTTATGGCATAAGCGTAATCATTAGGCAAGCCATCCTTGGCTTTATAAACGGTAAATTTGTTTGTTTTAGGATCAAAACGGTTTAAACCATTATAAGTGCAGATCCATATGTTCCCCAAATGATCCTCGAACAGATCAAGAGCGGAATTGTTGCTCAAACTATTTTTTGATGCATCGTATTTAAAAGTTTTAAACGTATTGCTTGTTGTATTAAAAAGGTTTAAGCCACCATCATTGGTACCAACCCAAAGGTTACCTTTCGAGTCGCCAAAAAGCGAATTAATATTATCGCTGCTGAGGCTTTGAGGGTCGCTTGCCTTATGCCTGTAATGAATAAAACTATTTGTTTTAGGATCAAATAAATCAAGCCCTTGTCCAAGCGTGCCAATCCATATTTTATGATCAAGGGTGGTTGTTATAGCATATATGTTGTCGCCGCCTAAGCTGGTAGAGTCATTTTCATTGTGTTTGTATGTTTTGAATTTACGGGTTCGCAAATTCATCACGCTTACACCATCGCCCCAGGTACCTATCCATAAGTTATTTCTGTCATCTTCTTTTAAGGTCAGGTTATTGTTACCCCCAATACTCGTTTTATCCCCGGCGTTAAAACGATAAACTTTAAAAGTTCCTGTTTTTATATCAAACAGGTTTAATCCGCCGCCATCAGTGCCAACCCAAATATTATGATTTTTATCTTCGGTAATACTCAGTACAAAATTATTAGATAAACTGTTGGCCCGTGAACTGTGTTTAAATTGGGTGAAATTTTCATTTGTCTTTTTATAAAAGCTAATGCCTGATGCAAAGGTGCTTAGCCACATATTGCCAAACTTATCTTTCAATATAACATCAACTGAATTGCTGGGGATACTGCTATTATCTATATCGTCCTGGGAGTGGTTACTGAATTTGCCTTCGGTAAAATTAAAAATGCTGAGTCCGCCGTTTTCAGTACCTATCCATAAGTTATGGTTGCTGTCTTCGCTGATGCATTGTATCCCGTTATACGGTAACGAATTGTTGTTATTGGCAATGTTTTTAAAATGTTTAAAAGTTTGCGTATTGGCATCATATAAGTTTAAACCGTTCCCGGAGCCAACCCATAGCCGGTGGTTGCCATCCTCAAAAATGCTGGTTATTCTGTCGGAAGATATGCTTCTGTCATCGTTTTCATCATGTTTAAAACTGGCAAAACTTTTGGTTTTAGGATTAAAAAGATTTAGGCCGGATGCGGTACCTATCCATATATTTTTTTTACCATCAACATAAATAACCCTTGCGTGATCATCGCTCAGGCTGTGTGGATCATCCTTGTTGTACTTGTAGTGAACAAATTTGTTTTGGCTGATGATATACTCATCAACGCCATCCTTTAAAGTAGCTATCCATAAATTACCATCATTATCCAGGGCAACGTTTACAGTGTAATTGTTTGTAAGGCTGTTTGGTAGTTTATCGTTGTGCAGATAACGGTAAAAGCGGTTCTTTTGGCGATCGTATCTATTAAGACCACCGCTGGTGGCTATCCACAGATCGTTATTTTTATCCTCAACAATATGGTTTACAGAATTATTGCTGATGCTGGTATTGTCATTGATATTGTTTCTGAAAATCTTAAACTTAGTGCCATCATAGCGGTTTAAGCCGTCGCGCGTACCTACCCATATAAAGCCACGGCTACCTTGGATCATGGAGTTTACATTTAGTTCTGAAAGGTTCTCCTTACTGCCGATGTGCTGAAAATGAATAGGCTGATCCTGGGCAATTGCCAATAATGAGATAGCCTGAAAAAATAAAACCAGGTAAAACTTATAGCCACTCATTGATATCAGGATGTTTATTAAATGGGGTATATTGTGTATCCAACTTTGACGTTGGAAATTAAGTAATTATTTGGTATTGCCGGTTAAATATATTTAAACGGGGATAGATAAATTTAGTTATGCTTTAACGCAGGTTAAATTAACAAAATACCTTGAAATTTTACACTATGTTTCCCGGAAACGAACTCAAAGCCTCATACTCTTTTAACACTTTGGCTACTTAATGCGAAAAGATGTAAAACATATTTATTTACCTTTGCATATGCCGCAACAAGTAAATAACCCGCTTCATGGTAAAACTTTAGAAATGATTTTGAACGAACTGGTTGCCCATTTTGGCTGGCCCGAATTAGGCTACCAGATCAGGATTAATTGTTTTTTGGATAACCCCAGCATATCATCCAGCCTGAAGTTTTTACGAAAAACACCATGGGCACGTAAAAAGGTGGAGGATATGTATGTCCACTACTTTACCAAAAAAAGTTAATGCTTGCGCTTATTGTTCATTTTAGCCTTTTGGCCCGAACTAAAATTATAAGTTTTTGAATTGGCCGCCTTTTTCTCATGGAAAGCCGCGCCAACGATAGGGGCATCAGGGTTTGGTTTAGGTTCTTTTTTTGCTTTTACCTCTTTTTCAATAATCAGCTCTTCGGGTAATTCGGCAAGGGCTATTTTTTTGCCCGTGGCTTGCTCAATCTTTTTAACCTGGCTAAGCTCCAGGTCGGTGGCAAAAGTAAGAGCCATTGTCTCGTTCCCGCTTTCAGGGTAATGGTTTGTCACACGATCAATAAATAGTTCTTTTTCTGCCGGTACGTCAAAATGAATGATAAAAGGGATATCAGCCAGGCTAAAAGCTTCTTCCTGCTCATTAGCAACCAACAGTACCCTGGCACCTCCATCAGCCTTAAAATCATCTATCGATTTAAATCCCGGGCTATCAAAAAACTGGGGGTTTAAATAAGCCACTGCTGTACGTAAACGTGTTTGCAGGCTTTTATAAACTTTATCGGCTGTCGCGCGGGTGTTTACAAAAACTACGGTTTTGGTAAATAGTTCTTCGTCGTACATGAACAAATTCAGCAGGTTTAACTTTGTGCCGAAATTGGGTACGTTATATAAAAACTGCGGATGCGTTTCTAAGGGCTGCTCAGCTAATGCTTCTACTTCTACAATAGCAGGGTCTTTCATGAACGGATCAAGCATTTTTTGCAGTTTGTTGTGCATTACTTCGGTAAATACCAGTTTTTGGCTTTTGCCGATGCTGTTCGCCAGTTCTACAACAGGTAGCTGCATGCCTCTTTTTATCATCTCATCGGCATCATCAACCACAAACATATCAACCTTATTAAGGTTAAGGGCAAGCTTCAGGTAAATTGCGCGTGCCCTATCAGGAGTAGCAACTACAATATCGGCACCATCAGCCAATGCGTCCATCTGGGCTTCAATGCCCGGAGCCACGTACAGGCCGACAATTTTGATTGATTTATTTTTGTTCAGGCGGTCAAATTGTTCAATCACGCCAAATACATCCTCTTTATCCGGCACTAAAACCAACACACGCGGAACGCCTTCCGGGGCATAATTAAAGCGGTTTAAAACCCCCAGTACATAGGTGGTAGTTTTGCCGCTACCTTCGTAACCAATGGCGATGAGATCCTGACCACCTACAATTCTTGAAAGGGTTTTTAATTGCAGTTCTTTAGGATTTGTAAAACCAGCTTCATTTACCGACCGAACCAGCTGTTTTTTCAGCTTCAATTTTTCAAACCACACCATCTGAGAACTTTATTAAGTATTTAAGAGGGCGAATTTACCTAAATTTCCTTGAAAAGAGTCAAGAATCAAGAGTTAAGAGTCAAGACCGCAGTAGTTATTGATGGGATAGTGGGTGCCACACGATACTTTCATCCTTTTGGAGCAGGCCGGTAAAGGTTGGCTTGGCGGGAATATCAAGGTAAGGATACGTAACTTTTGACAGGTATAATCCCTGGGGATAAGCCGGGATAATAATTGGGGGCGTTTGTTTACTGATGAGATGGCTTTCAAATTCATCAACACTCATTTCGCCACGGCCAATCTCCAGCAGGCGGCCAATAATGATCCTGATCATTTTGCTTAAAAAACGATTAGCCGATATATTGAACCGGAGCCTGTCGCCATTATTGCTAACAAATAAGCTTGCTGAGCTCACGTTGCAAATGGTATGGTCAATCCTGTCGGGCATTTTACAAAAGGCGCGGTAATCGTTATAAAGAGGGAGCAGCGCCGCCGCCTTTTTCATTTCATCAATGTTGAGATTGGTTTCGGGATATAACGCGCTAAAAGCACTTAAAAAAGGGTCTTTATAAGTATGAATAAAATAATCATATGAGCGCTGCACAGCATCAAACCGCGCGTGGGGCAGACCCTGCATCGGGATGATATCAAATACCGCGATATCATCCGGCAGCATTTTATTAAGGCGGAAAAGCAGATCGAAATCCCATTCCTTCGCTGCATCGATATGGAAAAAAAATTGACTGGCATGCACGTGCGCATCGGTACGGCCGCAGCCGTTAACAGTTATGGGCGTTTTTAGTATTTGGCTTAAAGCGGTTTCAAAAACAGCTTGTACACTTACAACACCGGCATGTTTTTGCCAGCCGCTATATTGTGTGCCGTGATAACCAATATGAAAAAAATAGCGCATGATTTTGTGTTCAAAAATCCACAAAAATTATGGTAAAGCCATACAAAAACGAACGGAGTGGCTGAACGGACGGCTTTAAACCAGCGCCGGGCATTTTAAACAACTTGCGTATCTGCTATACATAAACTACCTTTACGGCGCTTTAGGTTCCTTTATAGCATATCATAAAGGATTAAAAGGGAATACGGTGTAAATCCGGAACTGTCCCGCAGCTGTAAGCTCCATAACCATAGTTCATTCTATTAAAGTCACTTGCGCTTAAGCGCAGGGAAGACAGAACGAAAGGGGAGTAAGTCAGAAGACCTGCCAGAGCATTATAAATTATTCATAGCTTTCGTGGATTGAAGCTTGAATGCGAATGCTCTTCTTTTGGTGGTGTGTTTTCATTTTATCAGTCCGTGTTGCGCTATTTAAACTGCATTATTATTTAACGCTATAGCAAATACATGAAAAAAAAGTACTTTAAAATTGTTTTAGGATTAGGATTATTGCAAGTGGCATTATGCAACACTGCCGCGTTAGCACAGGATACCACCCGGCAATTAAATGACGTGGTAGTTACTGCAACCCGGTCACCTAAAAAATTAGCCGATATAGGTAGGGTAGTAACCGTAATATCTGCAGAGCAGATTAACCGCTCGCAAGGCAAAACATTACCGCAGTTATTGAACACTGTACCCGGTATAACTTTCTCTGGCGCACAAAATGCGCCCGGCATTAGCACATCCGTTTTTTTACGGGGCGCCTCATCGGGTAATACTTTAATATTAGTAGATGGTTTCCCGGTTAACAATGCGGGTTCAATTGACGGCAGCTACGATCTTAACGCTTTCCCGTTAAACCAGGTAGAAAGAATTGAAATATTAAAAGGAAGCGGATCGACACTTTATGGATCCGACGCTGTGGCTGGTGTTATTAATATTATTACCAAACATCCGCAAGGACAAGGCTTCAAAGGCAACGTGCAATTGACGGGTGGCAGTTATAGCACCTTCCAGGAATCGGCCGGGTTGACCGGTGTAATAAACCATACTGGGATTGCCGTTAACCTATCTAATACAGATTCCAGGGGTTTTGCAGCCGCTACCGATACTACAAATAAAGCCGGATTTAAAAAAGATGGTTTTCACCAACGTTCGGCAAGTGTAAACATCAATCAATATGTTTCTGAAAAATTTAGCCTGAACGGTAATTTCCAGGGTAGCTATAATACCGGCGATTTGCCTTATGGCGCTTTTACTAACGATAACAACTACACCTACAACAATACGTTTATATTTGGTGGTTTAGGAGCTAAAGTGAAATTACCAAAAGGAACATTGGTGTTTAATGCCAGCCAAAATACAGCTCGTAACAACTTTAAAAACCTGCCACCCGATAATTACGAAACCAACCAGGTAACAAAAAATATTGGCCGCATAAGCAATTTGGAAGCTGTATTGAATTATAACCTGGGCAAGTACTTTGATATTACGAGTGGCGCGGGTTATAAGTACAGCAGCACTAATCAATACAGTTTGTTTGAACAAACAGGTTATCATCCCGGTGCAAGTGTTATAAGCGATGATACAGCGCATAATAGCATTACCAGTGTTTACTCGTCGTTATTTTTCAAGTCAAATATCTTCCATATGGAGCTGGGCGGCAGGTACAATCACCATAGCAAATATGGCGATAACTTCACCTATACCATTAACCCTTCGCTGTATTTAGCAGATCAGTTCAAAGTGTTCGGAACTATTGCTTCGGCTTTTAAATCACCATCTTTATACCAACTGTCTTCTCAATACGGAAATAGTAAATTAAATCCTGAAACAACTACATCATACGAAGCCGGATTTGATTGGGAGATCGTAAAAAATGCATTATCATTTAACACCGCATTTTACAAACGCAATACAAAAGATGTAATTTATTTCTTCTCTGAATCTGTGCCTCCTTATAGTTCATTCTATAAAAATGGATCTTTTCAAAAAGATAAGGGCTTTGAAACTGAGCTGAAATACAATTCAAAAAAGCTAACTGCATCGGCATACTTTGCTTATATAACGGGTAAGCAAACGGATGAAGCTGGCAAACAAACGGCTAACTTATACCGCAGACCCAAGAACACTTTTGGCGCTAATGTTTCATACCAGGCCTGTACTGATTTCCTGATCGGTTTAAATTATAAGTATACCGGCAACAGGGCCGATCAAAATTTCGCCACTTATCCATCTACAATCACTACTTTGAAAAGCTATAACCTGGTTGATTTGCACCTGCAGTTAAAAGCCACCAAAAACCTGAATGTATTTGGCGATTTAAATAACGTACTCGATCAAAAATATACCGATTGGCTGGGGTATAACACACGTGGTATAAACTTTATGCTTGGTGCAAAATACCAGTTTAATTAGTAGTTTTTATTTAACATGATTATGAGTAATTTTACATCATAAATAAAACCATGAATAAAAAAGATACCATCAACAGGAACATTATCCTTATTTTAATGATAATTGTTGCTGCAGCTTTCAGGCTTTTAGCTTTTAAATATAAAGAGCTGAGTAACTTTAACCCGGTAGGGGCAATTGCTTTATTTGGCGGCGTTTACTTTGTTGATAAATGGAAGGGGTATGTAATTGTATTGCTTACGCTTTTATGTACAGATGTGGTGATTAATTATCTTTATACCTCAAAGTTTTCAATAATGTACGATGGTATCATTGGCGTTTACATAAGCTACGCCATTATGGTGCTGGCCGGTACTTTGATAAAAAAGGTAAATTTTGTTAATGTATTATTTGCATCTATCGGTGTTGTGCTTATCCACTGGTTAATTACAGATATGCCCTGGTTTTATACCGAGCTTAAGCTTTACCCTAATACATTAGCGGGCTATGGCAAATCGTTGGTGGCAGCTGTTCCATTCGAGAAGAATATGGTATATGGCAATCTGGTGTTTGGTTTCCTGCTATTTGGCGGCTTTGAGCTGGCTAAAACCAGGTACACTTTTTTACGCACAGAAAAACAATTGGCACTTTAATTAAAATTGATAAAATTGAAAAGCGATCTGCCATCATACAGGTCGCTTTTTTTATGAACTAATATTTACTTTATGAAAAAGTTGGTAGTATTAACAGGAGCAGGCATAAGCGCTGAAAGCGGTTTAAAGACCTTCAGAGACAGCGATGGCCTTTGGGAGGGCTACAATATAGAAGATGTGGCAACGCCCGAAGCATGGCAACGTAACCCGGCCCTGGTGCAGCAGTTTTATAACGAGCGGCGTAAAAATGTAATGGATGCAAAACCCAATGCCGCACACTACGCCCTGGCCAAACTGGAAGCGAAATATGACGTAACCATTATTACACAAAACATAGACGACCTTCATGAAAGGGCAGGTTCTACCAACGTGGTACACCTGCACGGCATCATCACCCGTTCGCAATCGAGTGTTAACCCTGAACTTACTTACCCTATTGATGGATGGGAGATTGGTATGGACGAGGTATGCGAGTTAGGATCGCCGCTACGTGCCCATGTTGTTTGGTTTGGCGAGGCTGTGCCCATGATTGAAACCGCAGCAAGGATTTGTAGCCGGGCGGAGATTTTTATGCTTGTAGGTTCCTCATTAGCTGTATACCCGGCGGCCGGGTTGATAGGCTATGTAAACCACGATGTGCCCCGGTATGTTATCGATCCCAAAATACCCGATATAAATGTGCGTGGCCCGGTTATCAAGATCCAGGAAAAAGCGACAGTAGGGGTAGTGGCCCTGGTGGATGAATTGCTAAAAGATCAATAAAATATGGCATTCTATCAATCACTAATTCACTAATTAAAATGAAGTCTATTTTCAATTGGAGCGGCGGCAAGGACAGCGCACTGGCTTTGTATCATTGCCTGCAAAATCCAGACCTTGACATAAAGTACCTGGTAACAACTGTTAACGATGCTGCCGACAGGATCTCGATGCACGGCGTACGCACAGAGTTATTGATAAAACAGGCCGAAAGTATTGGTATACCATTATACCAGATCCGCCTGCCCGAGATGCCGGGCATGAAGGAGTATGACGAAGTTATGCATTACCACCTGGCACATTTCAAAAGTGAGGGCATAACGCATTCTATTTTTGGCGATATCTTTTTGCAGGATTTGAAAGACTATCGTGATGCAAGGCTGAGCGAAGTTGGCCTTACCGGTATTTACCCATTATGGAAACGTGACACCCGCGAATTGATCGGCGAATTTTTAAGCCTTGGATTTGGAACGGTGATAGCCTGCACCCAGGCACGCCTTGAACAGATAGTAGGGCAGGAGATAAGCGCCGAATTGATTGATGCCCTGCCAGATGATGTAGATGTTTGCGGCGAGAACGGCGAGTTTCATACTTTCACTTTTAAGGGCCCCATCTTTAAAAAAGAGATAAATTACAGAACCGGGATTAAGGTATTTAAGGAATACCAGGCACCTAAAAACACTGACGATTCGTGTATCACAAACTCCGATCAAAAACCGGCCGGGTTTTGGTATTGCGACCTTATTTCAGCTTAACTTCCCATTTATTTGGCTGATTTTGTTGCCAAATAAAATTATTATAAAAAGTATAAATTATTAATTTTTAACAATTTATGTCAATTTATCTTAACTTTTACTTTATTTTAAAGGATGGTTTAGTCTGTCAGGAGGGGGGATTTGTAATTTTACAGAATAAAATTCTGCACCTCGAGTGATTTAAATATATCTATTTATTAATCAATTACTTAGGTTGAAGCTTGTTTAGAAATTGTACCGGTAATATGCATCTTTAAAATCAGTGCGCATCTCAATAAACCGTGCGCCAACTTTGGTTAAAAACTCCTCATCAAGTAATTCAAAAACACTGTTAACGCCATCGGTTAAATCCATTTCGGCAATTTTAAAACTTTGCTCCAGGGTCCCCTGTTCTATCTTTACAATAAACTTTTGGTTCATGTTCATGATAGTAACTTTAAAATCTGGGTGCGGTAGTTCGGCAATAATTCTCATATTTTAATTTTTCAATAAATCATCTAAAGGGTCTTTACCATCCAGCGAACCAAAGCTAGCCACCAGCCGGAAGCGGGCAAATAGCTCTTCGCTATACCAGTTTTCGCTCCGGGTAAGTTTTATCACCTCGGCATGCTCCCGGCTTTTGTAGGCAAAGTTTTTTACATCATCAATGCTTTTCCATACAGAAAATGTTGCCTGCCGGTAAACGGGCGTTTCGCCAACACCAAACGATGTAACATAACCTGGGGCTGATGTCATCAGCCCGGCTACCTCATCTACATGGCTCCAGAAATTTTTAAGCCTGCTTATGCGGATGGTGGCCCGTGTTAGCACAGCCACTGGCCCGGTATAATTTGTAGCCTCGGGATTGCCAAAGGGTTCTTTGCCACTCCACTTACCATGGCTTTGCAGGGGCTGGCATAGTACGGTGTAGCCTTCTTGGCCAAATATTTTCCACCAGCCCGATACAAAAGACCGGTTATAAAACTGGTCGAAATCTTCACGGCTTTCCCAACAGGCCAATAAACCCCATTGCCGCCAGTCGGGTTGTAAATCAAAAGTTCCGTTTTTGCCCGATCCAAGCAGCTTGTAAAATGTGCAGCCTTTTTGCAGCAGCAAGGGTAGCCGGTGAAGAGCCATGGCCAGCAGGGCAAAAGGTATAAACACTTTGCGGTAACGTATTATGGTTAAGCTAACATACATACGCCTGCTAAATAAAAGATTAAATGTGATATTGTTGGAATTTACGTTTAAGTAAAAAAGTTTTTACATATCCATGTTACAACGACTGTCGCCGATGCCGATATAAAATTTCAATTAAAAGAAACCTTGTTACATAAAACATAAGTGCTAATTTGCGATGGAAATTAAATTCCAGGTACTAACCAACTGATACTTAAATTATGAAAAAATTAATCATCATTTGCCTGCTAACAGGTTTATCTATTATTGATGCAGCTGCGAAAACCAAAGTGCTGGTATTTTGCAAAACAGCCGGGTTCCATCATAATTCTATCGCGGTGGGCGTACCGGCTATTATGAAGTTGGGCGCCGAAAATGGTTTTGAAGTAGATAGCACAACCAATGCCGAAAAATTTACAACTGCCAATTTAAAGCAATACGCCGCTGTAATATTTTTAAGTACTACCGGCGATGTATTGAACGATGCACAGCAAATAGCCTTTGAACGGTATATTAAAGCCGGTGGCGGCTTTGTTGGCGTACATGCTGCTACAGACACCGAATATGACTGGGCCTGGTATGGCAAGCTGGTTGGCGCTTATTTTAAAAGTCATCCTAAACAACAAGAGGCGGTTTTGCATGTGGTTGACCGTAATTTTATTGCAACCAAACACCTGCCCGAAGACTGGAAACGCTGGGACGAATGGTATAACTATAAATGGATAGGTGATGACCTGCATGTACTGATCAAGATAGATGAGAAAAGCTACACAGGTGGCGAAAACGGTGATAACCATCCCATGGCCTGGTACCACAGCTTCGATGGTGGCCGTGCCTTTTATACTGAGCTTGGACATACCGACGAGTCATATGCCGATCCGCTATACCTCAAGCATTTGCTGGGGGGAATTCAATATGCAATAGGGAAGAAGTAGTCGGCGGCTGAAGGGTGCTCCCCGTGGGAGGAATCCGGTAAAAGCCCAGTAATAAATCTCCGGCCTGGCCAACAGGAAGCGAATCGGGCCGGAGATGTTGATGAGTTGAATTTTACGCTATTGATCTATTTGCTTCTTTTTGCAACTATATCATTCATAATCATATCGGCATGCACCCGCGAATTTTCGATGAACCATAGGTGCGTATCCAATCCTCCGCAAACTACGCCTGCAAGGTATAAACCGGGCAGGTTGGTTTCCATCGTTTCGGGATTGTATTGAGGGACAAATTTATCTTCGGACAGGATAATGCCCAGTTTTTTCAGGAAATCAAAATTGGGTTTATAGCCTGTCATGGCCATTACAAAATCGTTGGGAATGGTGATCAGGCCATCGGGCGTTTTGATATCAACCTCGTGTTCGCGGATTGCTTCGAGGTTGGAGTTGAAATAAGCCTTCACACTGCCCTCTTTTATCCTGTTAATGATATCGGGCCGCACCCAGTATTTAACCCTGCTGCTAATCTCAGGCCCACGTACCACAAGGGTTACATCGGCGCCCTTGCGGAAGGTTTCCAGCGCCACATCAATGGCCGAATTACTGGAACCAACCACCACCACTTTTTGCGAGGTATAATAATGTGGGTCCTGGTAATAGTGTTTTACTTTGGGCAGGTCTTCGCCGGGGATATTTAAATTAACCGCTATGTCATAAAAGCCGGTAGATACAATAACCCTTTTTGCCTGGTAAGTTGTTTTACTTGTTGCTATTGTATAGCCATCATCTTCGGCCTTTACGCTGGTTACCTCCTCAAATAAATGGAGCGGCAGGTTGTTTGATAGCGCTACCCTGCGGTAATATTCCAATGCATCGTTGCGGGTAGGCTTGTTATGAACGGTTACAAAAGGTACGCCGCCAATCTCTAATTTCTCTGAAGTTGAGAAAAACGTCATGGTAGAAGGGTAGTTATATAACGAGTTTACCAGGCAGCCTTTTTCGACGATTACAAAACTTAAACCTGCTTTTTGGGCTGCCAGTCCGCATGCTAAACCTATGGGGCCGCCACCTATAATGAGTATATCGAGCATGCTGCTAAGATAGGCAGTTTTTGAGAGACAATTGTGCATCGATCTGCACATGTGCCAATTTTGCTTAGATAAGTAAAATGTCCAGGACGAATCAGCGGCTGTTATGTGTTAACCAGAAATAGCCATTAAATAGTCCAGGTTTGGTGCGATTACTGTATGGCCTTCCTGCCAGGCGGACCTGTTGTCCCTGGCTGATCCCCTGCAACTGCACGGTTTGATAATGGGCGATAGCCCCGTCATCTGCTAACAACTGGTACGCATGCTCTGAAATGATCATGTCGTTATCCAGCTCTTTAGTTTTGGCCTGTAGCCGGGATGCAATGTTGACGGGGAGGCCCATTACTGATAGTTGCGGAGCGTTATCCAATCCAAACTGGCCAACAAAAACTTTACCAGCGTGCAAACCGACGCCAATCTCGAGCGGGCCTCCATAATAAGGTTCGTCATAAGCTTCGTTGTACAGGCCAACCGTTTGGAACATCACTTTGGCAGCCTGGTAGGCGTTGTTCACAGATTCTTTCAACCCGGTTTGTAAGCCAAACACCGCATATAAACTGTCTCCGGCGATCTCTACCACCTTGCCTTCGAATTTCCTGATGATTTGGTTGAATGCGGTGAATAAACGGCGTACAATTTGAATGACGGTTTTACCAGACTGGGCTTCCAACAAGCCGGTGAAATTTCGGATATCGAGAAACAGGATGGCAAGTTCCTGTTCCTTGTCTGGGGGAGCAGGCATCGGGGGTAGCATGAAATAATTATTTTCCATAGTAGTATAGACGATTAACACTTAAAACCATTTTAAACAAATGTAGAGAGATGACTAAACGACGGCAAAGCAAAAAAGGTAAACCGGGGGCGCTTGCCGGTAAAAGCAGGGATATGAGCGGTAAGCCGTATCTTTTTTTTGCATAGCCGACTAATAATAGGACGATTCAAATACCAACAAAAAATTAGCATCCTTGCCGCACACCTAGCAGAACAAGAATCCAATGGGTACCTTTTTTGTATAGGCACATGAAAAACTACCCGTTTAAATTGGTAATAACGACATGAATAGTGAAAAGCCCCCCTTTGAGGCCTTTTTGCGATGCCAGATGGTATTTACATAGTTTGTAAGGGTCACCCGGTAATGCCATCGACTATTTTTTTAGAATGGCCGGAAATTTGGCCGGCTGATGAGCGGTGAAAACGACCAGGGCACCGAACTTAGTATCACCAAGAGGGCTGCCGTTAACCAAATCGCCATTGTTTTAAATTTTTGCCGGTCATTCGTTTGTCGTTTGCTTCTGGCAGAGCCAAGGGTGATGAGGGTTATCCCTATCAGCATCATGGTAATGTGTTCCATGCCAAAAAAACGGATTGCACGTTCATGTACTGCGGTGCCGAAGTGATGTAAGAAGTAAGCAACAATTGGGCTGATGAAGTATAGCCAGATGCCCAATATTAATTGAAGATGTGCTACAGTGGCTGTGGTATGCCTTACAATGTTATCGAATTTCGAATAAGGACTTCGTAATAACCAGCCGCGGTACGAACGAAAGATAGCGAACAGGAGGGTAATCAATACCAGCCAGCGGGTGAGGGAGTGCAATGCCAATAATGTTCCGTACATGGTTAAGCAGACAATTATCTGGCAATAATATTTAATTTTTTTAGCCTACGAAGCCTTAGGCGTACTTTTTTGGGTATTTATTACTTGCGCTTTACGCTGTTATGCTTTTTAGCTATAAAGAGCAAACGGCTGTCTGGCCGGAAGGTAACTTGATTTCTGTCGTTTGGTTCACAATAAAAGAATCTGCTTTTGGCAGGAAAAATATAGGCACAAAAAAAGGGTAAGCTACTTTTATCGCGCCGCTCAACTCTCTACCCTTGCTGCGTTCCCACCCTGGGGGAGTTCAAGAGGAGCTGGCCGTAAAAGACTTACCCCGGCGCAAATATAGAAAAATAGCGCGTGTATGGTTAATAAATTGTTAAAAAAGGCTTACCTGCTGGCTTACAGCGCTATAAAATTTTAATTGCGTTGCTTGATGGTTACGATAGCTTTCGGCCAATGCATCCGGCGGCCCCAGAAACTCAAACTCGCGGTAAAATTCCGACAAAAATTCTCCCTTGGTGTATTTTACCCTCAATATTGTGAATTTTGAAACTGTAAAACTAAGTTTTAGTTCACGGCGCTGAAAATACGGCCACAGCAAATTAAACTGCTCTGCTGTTAACGACCTCGCAATGGTGATATGTGGCTTACCGCTTCCCTTACCCGTGGTTTTCCATAGTTCTTTTAGCCAAAACCGGCTTTCTGCATTTAACTGAACGTTAGCATAAATGGTTTTACTGTGACCGTTTTGATCGTTAAAACAATCAAAACCATCAATTTCAAAAGTAACCGGTGGCAAATGGTTTATTGGCCTTTTAAAATGTGCGAAGCCCGCTTCATGAAAATCGCCCGGATTGGGGTGATAATTGTTGATGGTAATATGCGGAATAGCATTCATACTTGGATAATTCCCTATCACTCGTTTTGCCTGGTTTTTTAACCGGTAAATTTCTGTATTAATATGATTTGGCAAATCCAATAAAAAATGGAACGATATCATAACTTCAATTTTAAAAGGTTAAAAAAAAATTTGGCTTTCCTTGGTATTGGTAATAAAGCCCGGTTGATTTTCTATGTTAAAAAAGTATAAACAGTTTACTATTTAGTGAGTATCAATTCAAGATCTTTTTTGATCAGCTCAGAATTTTTTGGTTTGATCTCGTAATCGAAATTAGCCGCGCCATCAGTCGCGATTCGGATAATTGAAACTGATTTTGTTTTAAGTATTTCTATATCTTCTTTTTCCAGTCTATAATATACCAGGTTGATAATCCGGTCGGCCTGCGATCCGTATGTAACCCGGGCGTCGCCACCGGCATCTGGCTTTAAATCAAGTACGCTGTTATCAGTAAACTTAATATTGGTAATGTTGGCAGGTCCTACAGACCATACCCGGGGACCGTTCATATTATCTATCCGGAAACATAATACGTAACTCGTTCCTATTTTTTGCGCGTAAACATATAACAGCCTGCCTGTAGCAAAGCCCAACTGCGTGTAAATTCTTTCGTCGGATGTTTTCCACGTTGTATCGCCTTTAATTTTATCGATCTCGGGTTTTTCTAATTTTTGAGCCAATACTGCCGTGGCTAAACCAACTGATAACATAAGGGTTAAGTAAAACTTTTTCATTGTGATTTTAGGATTAATTAATAAAAGTGATAGTGATAAGGTTTAGGTTTAAAAAAATATTTATCCGGAATAGTGATAAGGTTTAGGTTTAAAAAAGATTTATCTGCTCCCGGTTAACGTGGCTAATCCGGCCATCCTGAATGTTTTCGATGCCTATGAAGCCTTGTTTGTTTTTAAACTCAAATGCCTTAAAAAATTCCCATTTGGCGTAAGGATCAAAGGTGTCGCGTTTGTATATATTAATGGAATTTATCCAGAAAGGTTCAACCAGCTTTTTATGCCTGAAATGTGGCCACAGCACGTCAAAGTCCTTTTTAGGAATATTCCTGGTTATCGTAATATGAGGGGCCAGCGCCTTTTTTATCTTCAGTTTTTTCTTTAACAGGTGAAACCAGTCATCAACAGCCGACGTCGACCGGATATTGGCATATATCGTAAACTTATCATGGAGGTGCGGGAAATATGCGAAACCATCAACGTGTAATAATACCGGCGGCAGCTGCTTTAATTCGGCCTCCATTAGTTCAATATTTTTATCAGTCATAAACGGCTTCTGACGTTCCTTATGCTGGATAGAAATATGACCAGGCGAGTTCATGCCTTGATAATCTCCAATGAGCCTTGCCGATGCCTTTTTATAGCGGGCAATTTCGGCCCCGATTATCTCCGGCGGCGAAAGCAGCATTAAATGATCTTCGTACATCCTCATGTTTCTAAATTTTCTATGAATCAAAATTACTAATATAATTAGTAAAATACCAAATTAATTAGCATTTTTGTTTCATGGATCAAAAGCGGTATATCGTTCACATCGATCTCGATTCTTTTTTTGTTTCGGTTGAACGTAAGTTCAATCCGGCGCTTATAGGCATCCCGGTGCTTATTGGTGGCTCGGCAGATAGGGGTGTGGTAGCTTCCTGCAGCTATGAAGCCCGTAAATTCGGCATCCACTCGGCAATGCCTATGAAACTGGCCATGAAGCTTTGCCCGCATGCCACTATTATCCGTGGTTCGCACGGGCGTTATTCCGAGGCATCGCGCGAGGTTACAGACATCATCCAGGATTCGGTACCATTGTTCCAGAAATCGTCCGTTGATGAGTTCTATATAGACCTTACCGGTATGGATAGGTTTCATGATTGTTACCAGGTAGCGTCAAACCTTAGGCAACGGGTTATTAAGGAAACCGGCTTGCCTATTTCATTCGGGATGGCATCTGGCAAAACAGTAGCTAAAATGGCTACCAATGCCTCAAAACCAAATGGTCAGTTATTTATTAAACATGGCGAAGAACTTCAATTCCTGGCGCCGTTGCCAATTGGCAAGATTCCGGGCCTTGGCGAAAGTACCGCCCAAAAGCTGTATCAATATGGCATAGAAAAAATTGGCGACCTGCAACGCACCAATCTTCGGTTTTTAGAAAGCGTATTTGGAAAGGCGGGTATTTTTTTGTGGGAGAAGGCGCATGGAATAGATCATAGCGAGATTGTACCTCATTCAGATCGTAAATCTATTTCGACAGAGCATACTTTTCATTTTAATGTAAATGATCAACGCACAATTGAAACCATATTAATATCCATGACCGAGGAGCTGTCGTCTAAACTTCGCCGTGAAAATAAGCTGGCATCGTGCCTGGCTATCAAAATCAGGTATGCCAATTTTGAAACCCATACCCAACAACAGAAAATTGCACTTACCGCTGCCGAGCATATCCTGTTACCGGGTATTAAAAATTTGCTCAAAAAAGCCTGGAACCAGCACCGGCCCATCAGGCTGATAGGGGTGAGGCTGAGCAACCTGGCCAGCGGCAGGTACCAGATAAATCTTTTTGAAGATAATGAGGAACGCATCAGGTTATACCAGGCCATGGATAACATCAACTTTAAATTTGGCGATAAAACCGTTTGCCGGGCCGCGGGAATGGAAATTGGTACCAGAAATTTTAACCCGTTTTTGAAAGGGTAAGAAATCTTACACAGCCCCTTCCAAGAAAGCGGCGTTTTGATTTGCAGCTTTAGAATCGCGCCTTAGCGCATCGGGGCCGTTATTTACGTAGTTGATAGTTACCATACCACTGATGGCTTTACGCACTGTATCACACTCTACCTTAAGTGATTGCCCGATACAATCCGTCATAAAATCAGAAAAAAACTAAAAAAGTTAAATGGATTTGTGGAAATGTTCAAATAAATGCATCCTTTAACAAAAATCTTAACATGGCGCGCATTAAGAGCATCAATATCACTAAACCTTGCGAGGAGCCATGGCAACAAATGACACCGGTTGACGATGGGCGGCACTGCCAAAGCTGTTGTAAAAGGGTTACCGATTTTTCGGTAATGTCGGATAAGGACATCATCAACTACCTTGGCAGGCAAAGCAACGTATGCGGACGATTTGACGGCAATCAGCTAAGGAGGATAAATCATCAGCTTAAAAGCAACGGGCAATCAAATGGTTTATTTAAAAAGATAGGTTTGGCGGCAGCGGTTGTAATGGCTATACCCTTTGCCCGTATAAACGCACAAACAAAACATAAGACAGAGCATGCGCCAGGCAAATCGAAACAGCATTGTGCTGGTTTGGCTAAAGCAAAAGGTTATACCGCTGCAAATATTATTATCGGGCCATCTTTACAGGCAGTTAGCGTGAAGCCGATTTCTACCGAAGATCATGTGCGATTTGAGGTATTGGGTGGTATTTCAGTTGGGCGTATTACCATTCGTCGTGTTTGGTATCGTGCCTGGGATAAAACAAAATGGGTTTTCGGCGGCAACTAAAATTTTTACACCATTTATGGAATGGCAATTAAAATTGCATCCTGTTAAAAAGCGCACCCGATATGTCGAACATCCAAAGCATCAACATACCTAAACCTTGTCACCAATCGTGGCAGCAAATGATGCCTGCCGAAAGCGGCAGGCATTGTGCCCAATGTTGCAAAACCGTTACCGATTTTACAACCATGACCAATAGCCAGGTTATTGCTTACCTAAGCGATGCTGGCAATGTTTGCGGCAGGTTTAATGAGCAACAGCTAAATAACCTCAATCACCAGTTTGCTGCGGATACCCCGGCAACCACTGCAAGGGGATGGAAAAGGCTGGCTGTGATAATGGGCATAGCAAGTTCGGCCTTATCATTTAAAGCTGTAGCGCAAAACAAACCGGCTATAATAGTGCAAACCCCTAAGGCAACCGGCGACACAAGCGCAGACAGTTTTATGTTGGGTAAGGTAGTTACAGTCAATACTGCTGCAACCAGGACAATTACCGGGCGCATATATGATGACCAGAATGTGCCCATGCCGGGTGTGATAGTCAAAATGTTATCGGGTATAACAGGCACCCTCACCGATACAGCCGGTAAATTCAGGCTTACCATACCGGCAGACACAAAACAAGTACAGGTTTCATTTATAGGATACAAACCATTGCTGCTTAACATTTGTGCAGATGAAAACTACCAGGTAAAACTTACTACCGAACAATATGCCTGGCTGGGCGAGGTAGTGGTAACCAGAACGCCCCTTATCAAGCGGATTTATTACCGTTGTATAAAAAGGCCGATAAGGAGGATATTTAATTGACCAGATTATTAAATCATTTTATCGGGAAAAAACAATCGTCGGTGGGATGCTGGGCGGCGGATAAGAGTGAAGGCCGCTATTATCCCTCAGCACCGATACTGTCACCCGGTCGCCAATTCTTTTTTGCCATAAGAACCTTGACTTCGTTGTATTCCAATGGATAAAAGTGATGGTTATCTACTCCAATATCAAATGACAACGAATCCGGATCATCTTTTAAGGTTCCGTGTGAATGACCGTACAAATGAAAACTACCTCCGTATTTTCCGTTCCATTGCCTGATAGCATAATGAAACAAGATGATTTTTTGCTTTCCGGATATTACGGCATCGTCTGCAACTTTTAATTCATAATAATCTTTTATCCACTCAAATCTGTTTTTACAAGATAGGGCCGAAGCTTCATGGTTTCCTTTTATAAGAAAAATACTACCGTTTAAGCGTTTCAGAATTTCTTTAAGCCGTTCTGGTTTGTTGAGTGCTAAATCCCCTAAATAATATACAGAATCGTTTTGGCTTACTTTTTCATTCCACTTCTGAATCATTATTTCATCCATTTCCTCAACATTATTAAAAGGCCGTTTGGCATGTTCGATAATATTGTGATGGCCAAAATGGTGATCAGAAGTAAACCAAATTTTATTCATTGATATTCAATTTGACCAAATATAATAAAACTTCTGTCAGGCTTTGAATGTGGTTAGCTGGCCACTGCAACAGAAAAATGATTTGCAATTCTGCACTGCTGCTTTTTATTCACATAAAATAACCGGCAGATTGGTACATTGCTGCCCAATGCACTTCCCCGTAAACATCCCCATAGGCAAATCATCTATCCCCGTACATTTTGTGTGCGAAACGCTGGCTTATTTTTTAGGCTACCGCTACTATGCCTGGCTGCGCCGGAATACTCGCGACCAGATCAGCACCGAAAACCGGCTTATTATTTTTATAGGCGCGGCATTTGGTGCTTTTGTAGGCTCGCATGTGGTTGGGGTTTTGGAGAACCCTGCGCTGCTGTCAAAGTTCAACCTCATTTACTTTATGGGCAATAAAACCATAGTAGGCGGGATGCTAGGCGGTTTGATAGGAGTGGAGCTTACCAAGAAGAAAATAGGTGTAACTGTATCATCCGGCGATTTGATGGTTTATCCGCTGATACTGGCCATGATTATCGGCCGTATAGGTTGTTTCCTGGCGGGATTGGAAGATGGTACTTATGGTATAGCCTCAAACCTGCCATGGGCTATTAATTTTGGCGACGGTATCCGCAGGCATCCCACAAACCTTTACGAGATTGTGTTTTGGATTTTGCTTTGGCTCATTTTAAAGGCGATTGAAGGGCGGCACCAGTTTACAGATGGCTCAAAATTTAAAGTTTTTATGCTGAGTTACCTGCTGTTCAGGTTTTTGGACGAGTTTATTAAGCCCGATTACTTTTTTAGTTTCGGGCTTTCGGTAATTCAATTAGTTTGTTTGGCGGGTATTTTGTATTATTATAAAGTATTTATACACCCATCTAAACTGATAAAAACCGATGCCTGAACGCCCTTATATTTATTATGATTTTACCTTGAGCATTTGCTCTACCTGCCTGCGCCGGGTTGATGCCAAAATTGTGTTTGAAGACGATAAGGTGTACATGCTTAAAAACTGCCGCCAGCATGGTTTCGAAAAAGTACTGATAGCCACCGATATTGAGTATTATAAAAACTGCCGCAACTATGCGAAGCGTAGCGAAATGCCGCTCAAATTCAACGCCAAAACGCATTACGGCTGCCCATATGATTGCGGCCTGTGCCAGGATCATGAACAGCACTCCTGCCTTACCGTGGTTGAAGTTACCGATAGATGCAATTTAAGCTGTCCCACCTGTTATGCCATGTCGTCGCCAAGTTATGGCCGTCACCGTACTTTGCAGGAAATTGAGCAGATGCTGGACGTGATTGTAGAAAACGAAGGCAAACCCGATGTGGTACAGATAAGCGGCGGAGAGCCAACCGTGCATCCCCAGTTTTTTGAGATATTGGACATAGCCAAAACAAAACCCATTAAACACCTGATGCTGAACACCAACGGCATCCGCATAGCCAAGGACGAGAACTTTGTAAAGCGCCTGGCCACTTACGCGCCCGATTTTGAAATTTACCTGCAATTTGATTCCTTTAAAAAAGAAGCTTTGGAACAATTGCGCGGCGAGGATCTGCGCGAGGTACGCACAAAGGCTATAGAGCACCTGAATAAATATAACCTGTCAACTACTTTGGTAGTAACCCTGCAAAAAGGACTGAATACCGACGAGATAGGCGAAATTATTGAATATGCCCTGAAACAGCCCTGCATCCGCGGGGTAACCTTCCAGCCAACACAGCAGGCCGGCCGGTTAGAGAATTTTAATGAGCAAACAGATCGTTACACGCTGACTGAAGTGCGCACCGCTATATTGGAGCAAACCAACATCTTCAATAAAAACGACCTGATCCCGGTACCCTGCAACCCCGACGCGCTGGTAATGGCCTACGCCTTAAAACTGGGCGACCAGGTATTCCCGCTCACCCGGATGATAAATCCTGACGATTTGCTGGATAACTCCAAAAATACTATTGTATACGAGCAGGACGAACAGCTGAAAGGCCATTTGCTCAATATGTTCAGCACCGGTAATTCGGTTGATAAAGCTAAAGAGCACCTGCATTCGATATTATGTTGCCTGCCCGAGATTGACGCACCGAGTTTGAGTTATGATAACCTGTTCAGGGTTATTATTATGCAATTCATTGATGCCCATAATTTTGACGTACGCGCGATCAAAAAATCATGCGTGCACATTGTTAACAAGGATATGCAGATCATCCCTTTTGAAACTATGAACATTTTTTACCGGGACGATAAACGGGAATATTTGGAACAGTTACGAAATGAAATTACGGTATGATGGAAGATAACAGTCAAGAAGATAAAGTACAGCCGGAAAACGATATCGCAGGGAAAAACAAAAACAACCCTTTCCCTGGCATTGGAATTTTAGGTATCAACCTGATGATCCTGATAATTTATACCTTGTTATGCAAAATGGCAAACAATTTAGATAGCCTGGCATTTGAAGCTATGTTCATCGGAGTACAGGTTTTTGTTTGCATTGGTATGGCTATCGCAAAAAGAAGCGGCATGTGGTTACTCAGCGGGTTCCTTGTTTTGATTATCGGGTTTTCTACTTGTGTGGGAATAGAAGGTATGCGCTAAAAAGGTATTACAGCAAAAATAAAGTAACCTGCGGTAATTAATCACAGTGGTATCTACAACAACTACGAAATGAAATAATAGCATGACAGAAGAAGAAAACCCAAACAACTCCACTCCCAAGCCAGATGACTTTTTGACAAAGTACGCCCCCAAACAAAACAAGCCGGGCGATGGGATGAAAATTGTTGGTTATAACCTGTTGGCGCTTGCGCTGTACTCTTTGGTTTGTCTGTCTTTATCCGGAGGGTTTGTATTGGATGCGTTTATCTTGTTTTTTCATGTGCTGCTTTGTTTGGGTTTAGCTATTGACAAACGTAGCCGGCTATGGCTGTTAAGCGGCCTGTTAGTTTTAATAATTGGGTTTTCTACCTGTGTTACTTTTGCAGGAATGAAATAAATTGTAACAACAATGGAAGCAATAAACGAACCGCAAAAACCACGACCTGATTATAAAATAATGATAGTGGGGATTAATCTTGCAGTGCTTGCAACTTATACGATATATAATAGTGTTCATAGAGATCATGACGGATACATAGTAATAGGCGAAGCATTTTTAATTGCCATTCAAATTATAATATGTTTGATAACAGCCATTTTTGTTTGCCGGAAAGAGTTTTTATTAAGCGCTCTGGTGGTATTACTGATAGGTTTTTCAACCTGTTGGGGCGTTTTTTATAATTGAAATAATACGTAACAATTATGCCAGATAATACCCCTTCCCGTTTCAGGTAAATATATTGACCCTTTAGTTGATTTTGCTTTTAAGAAGATTTTGGCAGCGAACCTGATAAGTATTTGCTCATCGCTTTTTTAAATGAAGTGTTCAGGGTGGGTAAACTTGACTCTTGGCCCTTGATTCTTATTCCCCCAACATCTCCGCCAAAACGCCTTCCTTTAACGAATTACTGCACATACTTACCTTGCTAATCCCCAGCTTATGCATAATAAAACGGGTAATTAATGATGCGGCAACTATCATATCAACCCTAACCGGGATAATGCCTTTATTGGCGGCCCGCTCTTTATGGCTGGATGCTACAAATTTACCAATGAGCGTTAATAGCTCATCTTCGTCAAAATTGTAATTTTTGGTGGTTTTTAAGTCGAAGTCGTGCCCTTTTTCAACTTCTATCACTTCGGCAAAAGTTTCAAAAGCGCCGGACGAGCCAATAAGGGTGTCAATTTGGATGTTTTTTACGGCGGCAAACAAATCGGCCAGTTTTTCGTCAAGGTATTGGTTTAAGGCTTCTATGGATGCCGGTGGGATAGGATCTGTTCGATGAAACAAATCCATCAGCCTGGCGGCGCCAATTTCAAAGCTTTGCTTCCATATGATGCCATCGGTATTCCCTAAAATAAACTCTACACTACCGCCGCCAATATCCATAATCAGCGAGTTTTGTGCCGATAAACAACCGCTGATCTTTACGCCCTGGTAAATAAAACCCGCTTCCTGCTCGCCATTAATAATTTCGATAGCTATGCCGGTTTGGGCTTTAACCTCGCTGATAAAATCTTTCCCGTTTGATGCACTGCGCAGTGCAGATGTTGCTATGGCGCGAGTTTCGGTTGCTCTCCTTGCGTTTATTTCATCAGCAAATTGCTGCATGGTATTTATACCCCGCTGGTAGGCTTCGGGCAAAATATAGCCCTTGTTAATACCTCCTTCGCCAAGCTTTACGGCTTCGTGGTAGTGTACAATCTCCTGGTAATTGTGTATTTCGCCATCGGCAATCAATAAGTGGAAGGTATTTGTACCCAAATCCATTACGGCAACGCGTTTACTCATGTTGCTAAAATAGATAATCCCTCAAAATTGTTTGATATTTAGTTCATGGTTAATGGTTCATGGGTGGTGGTAGTGATGATAAAAAAGATATACCCGATTCTTTTATACAATAACCTATAAATAATGGTGTTCCAAACTATGAACTATGAACTATGAACTATGAACTATGAACTATGAACCAATTATTCCTTATAAAAAAACCATTTACTCAGTTCTTTATAGCTGGCTTTTTTGCCATACATTAAAATTCCAACTCTGTAAATACGTGCTGCCACATAGGTAGTAAACAAGAAGCCCACTACCATCATAAACATGGATAAAGCAACCTGCCATATGGGCGGATCAAATGGTAAACGTACCATCATGGCAACCGGTGCTGTAAATGGTATAATAGATAACCATACGGCCAGTGCGCTATCAGGAGCCCGGAATAAAACCGTTACCGATAGCATATAAGTAAACAACAGGGGCAAGGTTATCGGGAACATGAATTGCTGTGTTTCGGTTTCGCTGTCAACCGCCGATCCTACAGCTGCAAACAGGGCACTATATAGCAGGTATCCGGTGAGAAAGTAAAACAAGAAACAGCCCAAAATATAGCCGAATGGGATGGTGGATAATGTTGCAATAATGCCCGCCATAAAGCTTTGCGGCGTATTAAACGCATGCCCGGCTATTTTTGATGATATCACTGATAAAATTATCCAGGCGCTAAACTGTGTTAGCCCCACCAGGCCTACACCTATAATTTTTCCCAGCATCAATTGAAAGGGTTTTACAGATGATATGATCACCTCGATGATGCGGCTTGTTTTCTCTTCAATTACTCCACGCATAACCTGGCCGCCGTAAATAAACAGCGATATGTAAATGAATATAGCGCAGGCAATGCCAACAGCAATGTTTGCGCCAAGGTCGCTGCTCTTATCGCCGGTCTCGGTAATTTCTACCGTTTTAATATTGATGTCAGATTTTTTGATGGAATGAATTACCGCCGTATCAATATGATGCTGAATCATGTTGTAATCGAAAGCGATATTGCCCATTTGCTTTTCAATCTCATCGGTAAGCTGCATGGGCGATTTCTTTTTAGAGAAGATTTGCACGCTTCCTTTTTTAGCATAGTCAGCAGGGATGTATAGGGTCGAGATATTTTCGTCCTTTTTCGATTCAGCTTTATCTGCATTTAAATCTTTATGATTTACCACAAATTTGATGTTGGACACATCACGGAACTTATCAACAAAAATTTTGCTGTCATCAACCACCGTAACTATTTGGAGTGTTGATAGGGTGTTACTGTCTTTGGCTACTAAAGCGATAATGGCCCCCATTGCAAGGATTAACAACGGCACCACAAAGATCATGACGATGAACGACTTTTTCCGTACCCTGGTAAGGTATTCGCGCTGGATGATGAGTAATACTTTATGCATGGCTTTTGTTGTTTGCGTTTACTTTTTCGATAAATATTTCATGCATGCCCGGTATAACTTCCTGCAGCATATTGATGCGCACCTGGGGTATAAGGTATTGCAATACATCATTTGAGGTATAACCTTCATTTAGCTTTATGCGGATGGTATGGTTATCATCGTCGGTTATGGTATCGCCAATGATGTCGAAGGGCTGTGCGCCGTTAAAGCTTAAACGCTGGCCTGCATATTCAACCATATAGGTTTCATTGCGGTAGGAGTTACGGATGTTTTTAACGGTACCATCCAATATTTTATGCGACTGATGGATGAGTGCAATAGCATCGCAAAGTTCTTCTACCGATTCCATGCGGTGTGTAGAGAACAGGATGGTAGCGCCTTTTTTGTTCAGTTCCAGTATCTCTTCTTTAATGATTTCGGCATTCACCGGGTCGAAACCGCTGAAGGGTTCATCCAGGATAATCAGGTCGGGCTCATGCAACACGGTAGCCACAAACTGGGCTTTTTGCTGCATACCTTTTGATAGTTCTTCTATCTTTTTTTTCCACCAGGTTTCCATGCCCAGCTTATCAAACCAAAACTTTAAACGTTTTTGGGCTTCGGCGCGGCTAAGGCCTTTCAGGCGGGCCAGGTAAATCATTTGCTCGCCTATCTCCATTTTTTTGTATAGGCCGCGTTCTTCGGGCAGGTAGCCAATACGTTCGATGTGCGATTGGTTGAGCTTTTGGCCGTTAAAGAAAACTTCGCCTGAATCTGGCGCGGTTATCTGGTTTATTATGCGGATAAGCGAGGTTTTACCGGCGCCATTGGGGCCAAGCAGACCGAAAACCTGGCCGCTTTGCACCTCCAGGCTTACATCATCTAATGCCCGGTGACCGGCGTATTGTTTAACAATATTGCGGATGCTTAACATGTTTTGATAAAGGTTTGATGCGTTAATAGTACGGTTTAGATACGGGGGAATTTAAAATGTTACACACGAATGAACACCAATTTATTCGAATTACACGAATTGATACACACAAATGTTCACGAATTTTATCGGATTACACGAATCAAGCCTAAACGAATTCAATGTAATTCTTTATCCAGGTGCAATTTAGGCTTCTATTTGTAAAAATTGTATACACTCTGCATTCGAGATAATTAGCTTAAATCCGTGAAATTAGTGCACAGAAATTAGTGTGCTTCCAATTGCTTTAGATCGAACCTGAGCGCCTCAATAGCCTCTTTTTGCCTCGATATGATCACATACATATAGCCATTGTAGATGATGGTATGCGGATAACCGTATTGACCGCCTTTCCAAAGCCCTTCTTTTTTAAGGTGATAAAGTTCGTTTGCGATGATGTAGTTTTTATCGAATGACTTACCTTCATTTGATAGGGATAATACCAACGGATTACGATCGTAATGGTGCAGCGTATCGGGGATACCCACGTAGTAAAAACGCTTATCGGGCAGGCGGCCGAAATGGAATTTGCTGTCGTTATCAGAAAAAGGCGCTTCTGCCGGGCGCAACCATGAAGTGCCATTATCCTTACTTTCGGTAAGCCATAATTTACCTTTCCAGCCTTTGCCGGTTACGCGTAGCAGCATGTGCAGCACATTATCATCAGTCTGAAAAAACGAACCTTCGCAAAGTGGGGGCAACCCCAGCTTAGCCGCCGGTGCATAAAAGGCGGCGGAATTATCTTGAGTATAAAGCGAATCGGGATAAATGCTGCTTAGTTTCCAGCCGGAGGTTCCGCGCGGATCATCTGTGTACGGGAACAGGAAATTACCACTGATAATGAGCCTGCCGCTTTTGGTAGCCTCGGGGCCGTGGTTAGGGATCAGCGGCACGTGCATGTCGATAGGATTGCTCCAGTGGAGACCATCTTTGCTGATTTTGCCCCAAAGATGGGTGTTTTGGCGGTGTTTGGTGTATTCGCCATAATAGGCAACCAGGGTGCCTTTGTATTGGTATAGTCCTGCGGCGGTAAGTACGGTCAATGTGTCATTAACCCTGCCCGGGGATGCTAACGCCACCGGTGCCGACCAATGTACAAAATCTTTCGATGTAGCATAAATCACCCGCTGGCCCGGCGAATCCTCGTCAACCAAACCGTTACTCCATATCGCGATGAATTTATCTTTAAAATGGATGATGGAAGGGTGATGATTATACAGCCATTCCTTCTCCGGCGAATAGATCATTGACCGTTGGATGTTTAATTTAGGAACATCAGCTTCGGTTTTGTAGGTGTTGCGGATGGTTTGGGCCTGGGCGTAAGTATTGTATAACGCAAATTGGATAAACAGAATAATAGCGGCAACGATACATTTATTTGCCATGCTGCCGGATGGGTAATAACCTGGTGACTGTTTGAGAATAGTATTCATTATGGTGTTCGAAATTCAGAAATTGAGCGGCTAAGTTCATCCTGCGCTTTTAAATATTTAGTTATCCCTATCAATGCATAACACAAGGAAGCGGGTATAAACAACAGGCTAAACATGCCTATTTGTATAAATATCCGACCAATAAGCGCCATCATAACACCGGCCGTTATATAAAACAAAAGGTAAGTTAAATAAGCAAGTGGGAACAAACCGAAAGGCAATCTAAGCTCGTCGTTGCGCAATCCGAAAAATTGAATAATTAAGAGGATGCTCATTATCATCATAAAAATAGATAGGAGAAATAATAACATGGCCCCATTGGTATTTGGGGTGGCAATATCCGACAAAAGGGTTATAACAAAGTTAAATACGATGAAAACTATCAACGTTGTGATGTACACTTTTTTTTCATGAAAATGTTTTAACACATAAACCAGGTATATAAGCTGCGCATCAAAAAGTAACTCCCTGATAAGCGTGAAGTAAAACGGTGGCCGCTGTTGGTTTAGCGCAAATAGGAGTGCCCCAATGATTGTAATAAAGTAAACGGCATTAATGGCTATAATAAACCTGGTTGTTTTAACGCTTACTTTCATATAATTTGCTCTTTTACGCCCTTGTCGATAGCCAGGTACTTTGCAATCTTAAATAGGATATAGAATGTTATGCCCGGGATTAATACTTCGGTAAGTCTAACATATTTGAACATCATCGACGAGTAAATGATGCTTGCCACCAGTTGTAACAAAGTGATAAAAAGAAACGCAAGGCCATAAGTGAACATGGGGTACGCAAGCCACTTATTTTGTATCCTGGCAGATTGGATTATAAAAATAATTGCAACAATAATGGATAATAAAAAAAGAAGATAATACAAGGATATATTTTTTGCAGTGATTTTAACAACCACAAAATATAACGAAATAAAAACATCAACACCGATAAAGATTTTGCAAGTTGTGATGATGGAAGTATCTTCCTTTAAGTATTTTAAAACTAAAACCAGGTAAATTAACGGGATTATGTATACTATTTCATTAGAGACAAGGTGTAGTTTGCCTACCGGTATATCGTTAAACCTTAATGCGATAGATGAAATAACCGAAATAGTGTAAAGTAGGTTTACAGCCATCGTATAGTAAGTATTTTTGATTGTTACTATCATTTTTCTTCATGTTATTGTTCGGACGTGTAAGTTTCACTCAAGCTGGCATGTATCAGCCTGTAGTGTTGCTCTTTTTGTTCGGTAAGCAACTGGCAAAAAATAAAAATGATACTTAACAATACCGTCGCTTCCAAAACCGGTGGAATGTAACCGAGGTAGTCGAACTTGAAGGAAAAGGCGTCGGCTAAGTAGCCCCAGATAAAAGGCAGCCCCATTTGCGCGATAACTTTAAGTATCAGTACGATCCCCAATAGCTTAAAGCCAGTTCCGGTGGTTTCGTCAGTCACCCTGAAACATTGGATAATCATATTAAGTACCATTATTAAAACTGAAATGCCGATTGCTATAGTAATACCCTGGTTACCGAAGCCAGTAAAAGAAAACGGGATAGTAACCGCACTAAAACAAACAAAAACAGCAAATGAAATGACTATTAAACGCTTTTCCTGCTTTGATCTTAAAATGCATACCAGGTAAAAAAACACCAGGCAATGTACTACGGAAAATAAGATTGAAAGCGTGCCATCGAGATAGAAATTGATAGACCACTTCATGATCTTGGTCAGGTTAACGATCGGCAGCCAGGCTAAATAGGCAAGCGCCATGGCTATAAAAAAAATGCTTTTGCCAATTGTTGGTTTCATTGTTGTAAGGTTGCCTTAAATTAGCAAATAAACTTGATTAATAAACCTGTTACTGCATTTTATGGCTATAACTATTTATCACCTGCATCAACTTATCATGCGGTATAGCGTAAACCGTATTTCTGTTAATGCCTTTCATATCTTTGGCGGCTATCATCGCATTTATGATAGCTTCTTCCACGCTTTCAACGGTAGCCTGGTAAACTTTGTCCATTTGTTCTTTGGGTAATACCGTCCAGGTTTGCAGGGTGCCTTTGGCGTTATCTTTTGGTGGTACGGTGCTAAATGCCAGGAAAATATCGCCCGAGCTATTGCGCCCCACACCTCCGCAGCGGGCAACGCCTAAGGATGCGCGTTTGGCTATAAGTTTTAACTGGGCTGGCAATAAAGGGACATCGGTACCAATGATGATGATGATAGAGCCATCCTTGGGTTTGGAGTTAATAACAGGCAAATCGCCTTTCCACTCTTTACCAACAGGTACGCCGGATATGATCAGGTCTGTTCGCCTGCCAAAATTGCCTTGTACAAAGGCCCCAACCGTATAGGTAGCTGTATCTATACTGATCACCCTCGACGACGTACCGCTACCGCCCTTAAATTGGAATAACGACATTCCAGTACCGCCGCCAACGTTGCCTTCCTCCACTTTACCGCCATGGGCTGTATTCAGGGCTTCAAATACGTCTTCTTTTTTTACGTGAAAACCGTTAATGTCGTTTAATACGCCATCGAAAGTTTCGGCAGCCACAGGCAGGCCAAAGGAGAAATCAACCAACGAGCCTTTGCTGAAGTTTTTTACATTCCACTCGCCAATAGCATCCCTTACCACACCAACGCTATTGGTATTGGTAATGCCGATAGGGCCGTAGTTTAATCCATATTCGTCAATTACGGTTGTGCCGGTCATCTCACCGTCGCCATTAAGGCTAAACCATCCGGCAGGCAATGGATCGATAGATTTGCCGTTTGGCATAATAACCGTAACACCAGTGCGCACCGGGCCTTTGCCGGTAACCAAGGGCCCGTCGCCACTTATTAATGTCTTGTAGCCCACCAAAACACCTTTAACGTCGGTAATTGCGTTGTATTGGCCGGTAGTGCCGTTAAATTTGATGCCAAGATCGCGGGCACGTTGCTGGGCGGTGGCGACTGAAATGGTCGATATAAAAAAAAATGTTAATGCGAGCGACTTCATTTTGATGAATGTTTAGCAGGAATCAAAATTCTAATATACTCATCAAAAAACGATAACGGAAATCGCTGATAACAAAAAGCCCGAAGTCATAAAACTCCGGGCCTTCCTATTTTGCGGCTCAAACCTTTCAGCTTTCACCTTTATCCTTTCACCTCAATAGTTACTCAAAATATTCCTTCATCCGCTCAAAAAAGCTTTTCTCGTTTTTGCCCGGATTGGGTTTAAAGTTGGGGCTTGCTTGTAATTTTTCCAGTATCTCGCGCTCTTCGCGGCTTACAATTTTTGGCGTCCAGATGTTGATGTGCACCAGTTGGTCGCCACGATGGTAGGAGTTTACTTCGGGTACGCCTTTGCCTTTCAGGCGCAGTATTTTGCCGCCCTGGGTTCCGGGGTCAATTTTTATCTTGGCTTTGCCATCGATAGTAGGTACTTCAACAGTGGTGCCCAATGTTGCATCAACAAAGTTTACATGCAAATCGTATATCACGTTGTTACCATCGCGTTTTAAAGTTTCATGCGGAATCTCCTCGATCAAAATGATCAAATCGCCGGGGACACCGCCACGTGGGGCCGCGTTGCCTTTACCACTCATGCTTAATTGCATGCCTTCGCTTACACCGGCAGGTACGTTGATGGTGATCAGTTCTTCACCACGCACTACGCCATCACCATGACAAACATTACATTTTGACAGTATGGTTGAGCCTTCGCCGTTACAGGTAGGGCAGGTGCTGGTTGTTTGCATCTGGCCCAAAATGGTATTGGTTACCCTGCGCACCGCGCCCGAGCCACCACATGTTTTACAGGTTTGGAACGATGCTTTATCTTTTGCGCCACTGCCATCGCAGGTTTTGCAGATGATTTGTTTATTAACTTTTATTTTCTTTTCGGCGCCGTTGGCAATTTCTTCAAGCGTTAAACGTACTTTAATGCGCAGGTTGCTGCCACGGGCTACACGCCTGCCGCCGGCACCGCCACCCTGGCGGCCACCGCCGCCAAAGAAACCTTCAAACGGACTGCCGCCGCCAAAAATGTCGCCAAACTGGCTAAATATGTCGTTCATATCCATACCGCCGCCGCCATAACCGCCGCCATTTGGCGATGATGCATTGGCAGCATGACCAAACTGGTCATAACGCTGGCGTTTTTCGGGACTGCTTAAAACCTCATAAGCTTCAGCCGCTTCCTTGAATTTCTCTTCCGCCTCTTTATCACCCTGATTTTTATCGGGGTGGTATTTAATAGCCATTTTACGATATGCCTTTTTTATCTCATCAGCATCTGATCCTTTTGAAATGCCCAGTACATCGTAATAATCTCTTTTAGCCATATTTTTTAATTATTGAATAGTTGAATTAGTGAATTAGTGAGTTTTTTATTGAGTGAATTAGCGAGTTAGCGAATTAGCGATTGAAGAGACTCGGTTTATAACCGGTCAACAATTCAAAACCTCGCTGATAAAAATTCACTAATTCACTAACTCACCAAATCACTAATTAATTTACGCTCCTACAATTACTTTGGCAAAACGGATCACCCTGTCTTTTAAGGTGTAGCCTTTTTCCATTTCGTCAATAACCTTGCCTTTAAGGTCATCAGTAGGGGCGGGTATATTTGTAATAGCTTCATGTATATCAGCATCAAAAGGCGAACCGATTGATCCCATTTCTGCCAAACCTTTTTGCGCAAGTATGTTTTTTAATTTATTTTGTATTAAGGTAACGCCTTCTTTAACAGAAGCGACATCAACTGCTTTTTCTATAGCACGTTGTGCGCGCTCAAAATCGTCCAATACGGGTAACAAGGCGATAATTAAATCTTTACCTTCAGTTTCCCGGGCTTCTGCGCGTTCTTTTTGGGTGCGCCTGCGGAAGTTGTCAAATTCGGCATACAAACGTAAATATTTATCATTGGCCTGCGCCAGTTCGGCTTTTAACTTATCTTCGGCAGTAGGGCCTGCTATTTCCTCGGTTTCAACAGCCTCAACAGTTTCTGCCTGCTGGTCTTTCAGTTGTTGCTCTTGTGCTAAATTTTCCTGCGTAGGCTCATTTATATTTTCAGGGGTATCCATATTTTCTTTCTTCTTTTTCTTCAACATGTCGTTAAATTTCATAGCTGATAGTGCCAATCAAGTATCCTGCCATAGCCGGAAAGCCGACAAGGTGTCAGTGGTATGTTTTATAACAGGCAGGAGTGACGCAATATGCGCAAGGCTGGCAGGATTATTTGTCTGATTATTTTTGTCTGAACTCGGATGAAGCAGATTAATGGATTGCCAGGATTTTGCAAATCAAATCCAAAAAATCTGATAAATCAGTTGAATCCGAGTTCAGAAAATAATCGGCGAAATCAAAATAAATCAGTGAAATCTCCCAATTATATCTCCGCATCTTCCAAAACCTTACCATTCTCGCACTTAATAATGCGCGATGGGAAAGTACGGATGATGTGGTAATCGTGAGTAGCAATCAGTACCGCAGTACCCGATTGGCTGATTTGTTTTAGCAGCAATACAATCTCTTCGGATGTTTCCGGGTCAAGGTTACCGGTTGGTTCGTCGGCCAATATAATTTCGGGGTTGTTAAGCAGGGCACGGGCAATTACCACGCGTTGCTGTTCGCCGCCGGATAGCTCATGCGGCATTTTTTTAAGTTTAGAACGCAGACCAACTTTTTCCAGTACGTCAAGGGTACGTTCGGCTATTAGCTTTTTGTCTTTCCAACCGGTGGCGCGCATTACAAAAAGCAGGTTTTGCTCTATGGAGCGGTCTGTCAGTAATTGAAAATCCTGGAAAACTATACCCAGCTTACGGCGTAAATAAGGCACATCACGGCCCGATAATTTACTTAACTCGTACCCGCAGGCATGGCCGGTGCCGGCTTTTATGCCCAGGTCGCCGTAGATAACTTTAAGCAGGCTGCTCTTGCCCGATCCTGTAGAGCCTATCAGCCACACAAAATCGCCTTTATCAACATGCAGGTTTACGTTTGACAGTACCAGGTGCGTCTGCTGAAATATATCAACACCGTTTAGCTTTATAATAGAGTTCCCAATCATCTTTTTTATAGCTCTAATTTCAGGATCTGCCCAAAAGGTAAATCCTTAATAATATTCATAATATACTCCGACTTATCCGCCAGCCCAACCTTATCCAACGATTTATCGGGCCTGTCTACCCTGAAATAAGCCAGCAGCGTAAACTTATCATCCCGCAGCTGTACATAATCGGGTATTTTGGCAACGCCTTTAACTTTTATAATATACATTTTTTAAGGTGAAAGGTTAAAGGTAAAAGGAGAAAGGTAAAAGCACCCGGTACAACCTTTTGCCTTTTACCTTTCGGCTTTCGCCTCAAAAACCAAAGGTATTGTTATTTTAAAGATTTGACAAAAAATCCATTGTATCAATCCCATCGGCATAATCCCATAAGGCGGGGTGCTGGCTTTGGCCAAACGTAACTACCTGGCTGGGTACGCTGATGGGGGCATTGGTAACAATACACTGAATATTGTCGCTTTGTTTTTGTAATAATTCCTGCGCCTGGGCAAGATCATCATAATAGCTAAAATACAGCACGGCCAGGGGCGATGCCAGCCTATCATCTTGCTTTACCATTAAAAAGCCATTGTCTAAATGTTTGTCGCTGTTTACCAGGTAGATGGATTTGTTGTAATCGTAATTGTTATTGTACTTATGATGATGGATGATGGCCTTGTGATCTTCTATAGATTCGAAAAAGAAATTGAAATTATAATCATTTGGCACCAGCAGTTTGCTCACATTGCGGCAACCAAGGCCATAATAATCAAAAATGTCATGACCGAGGTTAAACAACTCTTCTGCGGTTTCGTCACCGGTAAGCAGGGCAATGCTGTTCCTGTTTTTGCGGATGATATTGGGCACTTTACCAAAGTAGTAGTCAAAATAGCGCGAACTATTATTGCTTCCGGTGGCTATAACGGCGTCAAAATCGGCCAACCGCTCTATAAAACTAAACCGGTTGGCAAAGCTATCGTCAATGGCTACCAATCGTTCTAAAACAGTTTTTATCAGCCGTGCATCCTGTGACGATGCTTTGATCAGGGCGTGATTGCCGGATGCCAGTACACATAATACATCGTGAAAGCCAACCAGCGGGATATTGCCTGCCAAAATAAGGCCTACTTTTTTGCCTGGGGCGTCATTATCAAGGTTGTATTTTGAGAGCCAGGTTTGCAAATCATCCTCGTTAAGCATTTTGCCGATGGCGGTTACGGCTTGCAAAACACTTTCGGGTGTAAACCAGGCGTTGTGGTAACGTTCATCTTCAATGATGGCCATTAACTGCGCATCGGGTGTAATTAGTTGCTTTCCTAAAGCCGAAAATGAATTTATGGAATTTTTTATGTTAAATTTTGACATATATATGGTGAGGATTGAAACCCCTAAAGCCTTTTTTTGTTATATTTGTGCGCTTGTAAATTACGGGCAAAGTTAATTGAGATTATTATATATTTAGAAATATGGCGATTAAAATCACCGATGAATGCATAAACTGCGGAGCCTGCGAGCCGGAATGCCCGAATAATGCAATTTATGATGCAGGTGCGGCATGGCGTTTTAGCGATGGTACCGGCCTTAAAGGAATTATTGATTTTGGAGATGGCAATACTTTAAATGCCGAGGAAACTCAGGCTGCCTTATCCGACGAGATATATTATATAGTACCTGATAAGTGTACCGAGTGTGTTGGTTTTCATGACGAGCCGCAATGTGCTGCCGTTTGCCCGGTTGATTGCTGTGTGGATGATGAAGATATCCGAGAAACACAGGAAGAACTATTAGCCAAAAAGGATTGGCTGCATATGAATGAGTAATACGCTTTTTGAAAAATATTTAAAAAGGGAACAGCTTGCTGCTCCCTTTTTTTGTAATTTATTTCGAAATAAATTAACTAACTTTTAATATTTTAATAAATTAGCGTCATAAATTTTAGCTTTATCTCCTCCACAGGCTAAAATATACCTTGAAAACCAATTAAAAACGGTGTAATTATTGAGCGCTTATTGCATCTTAATTACATTAATTTTTGCATTTAATCTGATCTATGGAATATGGTATTTGTAACCTTGCTGTAATCCCGCTTCGCGCCCTGCCTGATGACAGGAGCGAACAGGTATCGCAGGTGTTATTTGGCGAGACATTTGAAATTAAAGAGTGGACAGAGCGCTGGGTTAAAATTGTTACCACAAATGATAATTATACAGGTTGGATAGGCAGGCTGCAATTTGCCATGTTGGGCCACGTAGCTTATAAGCACCAGCAAAATACCCCAGCCCCGCTAACTTACAGGGCGGTAACCCAGGCATGGAAAATTATTGATAACTCTATACTTTATTTGCCTGCGGGCAGCTCGCTTGCCGGTTTAAAAGGAACAACCTGCAAAATAGGGAATGATAAATTTGAAATCATTGGCGAAATAGGCGAAAGGGAAGATATAGCAACAACTGCAAAATCGTTTTTGAATGCGCCCTATTTGTGGGGCGGCCGCACCCACTTTGGCATCGATTGCTCTGGCTTTACACAGGTAGTATTTAATCTTAATAGAATAAAAATAAAACGCGATGCAAGCCAACAGGTTCTGGAAGGCGAAAAAGTTGACAGTTTGAAAAATGCCCGCCTGGGCGACCTGGCTTTTTTTAACAATACCGAAGGTCGTGTAACCCATGTGGGTATATTATTAAATAACGGACAAATAATTCATGCATCGGGAAAGGTGAAAATAGACCCTATTGATAACGATGGCATTTATTCGGAAGAATTAAAGCGACACACCCACAAATTGCATAGTATCAGGCGGTTTTTTTAGACGTGGCTATACGTTAAAATTTTATATCCCAAATAAAAATATTTTTATCATCGCTTACAGATAACAACTGGTCACCGTTCCATGCCAGCTTATTTATTGACAGGGGATGGCTTGGGTATCCTTTTTCGCGGCTGATGATCTTGTATAGTTTAAAATCATCGGCTCCCCATATTTTAATGCTTTTATCCATACTGGCTGTAGCAAAATAGGGCTGTGTAGGGTGAAAGAGGATATGGTTAACAGCAAACAAATGCGCAGGGATGTTTTTAACCAGCTGGTAAGATGCTGTATCCCAAATTTTTACCTGTGCATCGCGACCGCCGGATACCAGGTAACTGCCATCGGTGCTGTAAGCCAAGGCAAAAACCGACATGGTATGCCCATGCAGTGCTCTAACCAAGGTGTAATCCTCCAAGTCGTAAATTTTGATCGTATTATCCCTGCAGCCAAAAGCAACCTGTTTTTCATCCGGCGAAACTGCTATGCAACGAACCGTATCGGCCGATATTTTGATGCTGTGCACCATATCCAAGGTATCAAGGCTCCAAACAGACACTGTGCCATCCTCAGCAGCTATCAGCAGCTCTTTTTTACTATTGACAGACTTGATATCAAACACCGGCTTTAGGTGATGATTAAGCGACTTAATAACCTTTTGCTGGATAAAATCAAAAACCAGCACCTGGCCGCTGCGCAAGCCTGCAAACATTAACGGATAACCCGCCGGGCAATGGATGGCATAAATTGATGCATTAACCGGGAACATTACTTTGATGAAAGCATTGGTTTTCAGGCTCCACTCCACTAAACCTTTATCATTACCGCCGGTAAACAATATCCCCGGTTTTTGTGATAACTCCAAAGTAAAAATAGGGTTGCCATGCCCGGTGAGTTCGGCTATTTTTTCTGCAATCATTTTGTTAGTATCAAGTAGCAAGTATCAAGTAGCAAGATTTTTAATTGCAGTTGATATTGGGCTGTAGGCAAAAGTAAGATTTTTGACGAAGATGAGTTGTTTTGATATTAGCCTTGACGCAATCTATTTCACGGCTTCGTCATAGGCGGTCTTTGCTATGCGGGCAATAACCAATTCGCGGGCTTTTAAATCGACGGGAGAATTGGTAACCAAAATGGCAATAGCCAGGTGTTTGCCGTTGGGCAGCGTAATAATACCGGTATCGTTGGTAGCTGCCGAAATTCCTTTTTCGTTGGTGCCCGAGCGGCCGGTTTTATGATATACTATTGTACCAACGGGCAACAAGCCTTTAATCTGGTTGGGGCCGGTTGATGTTTCCTGCATAATTTTCCATAAATAGGCATGACTTGCCGCCGAAAGGAAATTGGGTTTAAAGGCCACATTCAATAAATGAGTAAGTTCGACAGCCATTACCCAATCGGTAAACTGTACGTCCCAGGCTTGCGCCATTTGATATTCGGAGGCTTTTATCGAAAAGTTTTTGATGCCGATATGGTGGATATAGGCATCTACAACATCCGTTCCGCCTAAAACTTTTAATAACTTATCGCAGGCAACATTGTCACTTAACGATACCATGTAGCTTAACAACTCCCTTATCGAAACATCCACGTTTGCGTCCGGATATTTATCCTGCAAGGGGCTATAAGTTTTAAATAAATCGCTTTTATCAAGGCGAACCTGCTGATCTAACGTAAATTTGCCTTCGTCAATCTCATGCAAAACGGTAATGGCAATCGGGAATTTCATCACACTCTGCATCGGCTGATGCAGGTGGCCGTTATAAGTTAACGTGTCACCCGTTTCAATGTTTAATACCGAAACCCCAACAGTACCTTTGGCATCCTTAGCAATTTCAGCAATCTTCCCCCTAAGCCCATCTTGTTGCGCATTGGCATTGCCAATAAAAAGGAAGCATAACAACAAACTATAAAAAACAACAGACCTCACCATAAGTTCCCCTAATGACTAATGACTAATGACTAATGACTAATGACTAATGACTAATGACTAATGACTATTTATGCCTTTTTTCCAGGTTTTTAGCAATGGTTTCCAATGTTATACCCTTTTCGCGAAGTAAAACCAACAGGTGAAAAACCAGGTCGGACGATTCATTAATCAAGTCGGTTTCTGTTTCTGCCAAAGCGGCTATAACGGTTTCAACGCCTTCTTCGCCAACCTTTTGAGCTATTTTGTTGAGTCCCTTATTCCGCAGCTTGTTTACGTATGATCCTTCTACCGGATTTTCGTACCTATCGGCAATAATATTTTCCAACTCCAAAATAAAGTTTTGGTTATACCCGGTGTTAAAACAACTGCGCGAGCCGGTATGGCAGGTAGGGCCGTCTGCTTTAACTTTAATCAGCAAAGTATCGTTATCGCAATCAATGCTGATGTTTTTTACATGCAAAAAGTTACTGCTGGTTTCGCCTTTGGTCCACAAGCGGTTTTTTGAGCGGGAGAAAAATGTAACTATATTTTCCTGTACGGTTTTATCATAGGCCTCCTGGTTCATATAACCCAGCATCAGCACCTCTAAAGTTTGCTCGTCCTGTATAATAACCGGTACTAAACCGTCTGTTTTGTTAAAATCTATATTCATATCTGTTGTTCTGGTTCCTGTTGCGGGTTGCCAGGTTCGTGTTTTTTTTAAATTCCCCTCTCGAGAGGGGGCGTGTGAGCCCTGAGCGCTGGCAGGGGTGTGTTCTACACCATGCATTCATGCCTGTCCCGCTGCCTGTGTCCTCACAGGCAGCTACCCCAATTGTTAGTGTCAATGGCGTTACCTCCGGCCCGGGCTTTACGCTCATACTGCACAGGCCTTAATCACGGGCCGGTATCCGCTGCAATCCCTAACGCGGGTTAACCAACTATGTCATTGCGAGGAACGAAGCAATCGCAAGGATGCAAAGCGATTACGCACGTCGGGGATTGCTTCGTTCCTCGCAATGACATGGTGGCAAAATTCAAGTCGAATCCCACAACCCACACCGTGCTCCCCGCAACGCCTATTATATCCTCACCTCTATATTATTACTCTTCAATACCGCTTTCAAATCCGGTATCAATATCTCGCCATAGTGAAATACCGACGCTGCTAAAGCTGCGTCAATATTTGTCTTTTCAAATACATCAACAAAATGCTGTACCGACCCTGCTCCGCCCGAGGCTATTACAGGGATGTGTACCGCATCGTTAACAATTTTTAATAGCTTGTTATCAAAACCGGCTTTAGTACCATCATGATCCATTGATGTAAGCAAAATTTCGCCGGCACCACGGCTTTCAGCTTCCAAAATCCATTCCAATGTTTCACGTTCAGTAGGCAATCTGCCGCCATTCAGGTGCACAACGTTTTTGTCGCCAATGCTGCGGGTGTCAACAGCAATAACCACAAACTGAACGCCGAAGGCTTTAGCCAGTTCATCAATTAAAGCCGGGTTACGTACTGCGGCCGAGTTGATCGAGATCTTATCGGCGCCGGCGTTTAAAAGCGCATCGGCATCTGCAATTTCGTTAATACCACCACCTATGGTGAATGGGATATTTATTTGCCTGGCCACGGATTTCACCAGCTCCACCATTGTTTTGCGGCGCTCAACTGTTGCGGTAATGTCAAGGAATACCAGCTCGTCGGCTCCTTGCCTCGAGTAGTTCCAGGCCAGTTCAACCGGGTCGCCCGCATCGCGCAGGTCAACAAAGTTAACACCCTTTACGGTGCGGCCGTCCTTAACGTCGAGACAAGGGATAATTCTTTTACTTAGCATACTGCTTTATGAGATCGTCATTGCGAGGAATGAAGCCATCCCCAATTAAAAATTTTGTCATTCTGAGCATCGCGAAGAATCTATTCACCGACATACATAGCCTCCAGAAAAGTTCGCGAATAGATGCTTCGTTCCTCAGCATGACAGAATTGTTTGAAGTGGTTTTTTCTTTCAAAGACCACGGCTTTTATAAGTCGCAATGACAGTGCTAATAATTTATATTATATGGAAATAAGGGCTTCTAAATTCCAGTTTTTCACATCTTCGATAGTAACCCGGTTTTCATAGATCGCCTTACCTACAACAACTGACTCTACCTTCAAACGGCTCAGTTTCTCTACGTCATCCATCGAACTTACACCACCGGAAGCTATCAGTTTAATGAACGGTGAATGATCGAGCAGTTTTTCGTAAAGCTCAATTCCTGCGCCGCCCAGTTTGCCGTCTTTGTTGATATCGGTACATAAAAAACGGAAAAAGCCTAAAGCAAGGCATTTATCAACATAGTCCATCAATTTAATAGGCGAGCTTTCCATCCAGCCGGAGTATTTGATAACCTCATCAAGCACATCGATAGCTACAACCACCTGGTCGGAACATTTATCGCGGCCGCAAACAGATTTGCTCAGTTCGGGTAAAAATTCGGGATTGGTTAATGCCTGTGTGCCCACAATAACCCGGTGAACGCCCGAATCAATCAACTCTTTTACTTTTTCGATGCTGCGGATACCGCCGCCGTATTGCACCTTCATGTCGGTTTTACGGATCACATCAAACAGGTATTGCTGATTGCTGAAATCGTTTTTAGCGCCGTTTAAATCAATGATATGGATGAAATTGGTGCCATTGCTCTGGTAGCGCTCAATCATTTCTTCAAGCGTTACATCATATTCTGTTACCTGTTGGTAATCACCCTCACGTAGCCTAACTACTTTTTTATTCAGAATATCGATAGCGGGAATTATGTACATGTCTTTTATATTTTTGAAAAGTTTGTTAAAAGTGTTTCGCCGTACGCACCCGATTTTTCGGGGTGAAATTGTACGCCATAAAAATTATCCCGCCAAATTGATGCCGAAAATTCGTTGTTATAATTGGCCGATAGTAAAGTGTACGCTTTATCATACTCAATAAAGTATGAATGTACAAAGTAAAAATGTGATCCTGACGGTATATTTTCAAATAATGGGTTTTCCTTTTCGGCGTAAACCTGGTTCCATCCGGTATGCGGTACCTTGTATAAATTGCTGTCTTTAAACCTTAAAGTTTTAATAGGGAACAGGCCAAGCATGGTAGAATCTCCTTCTTCGGAGTACGAAGTGAGCAATTGCATTCCCACACAAATTCCCAGTGTGGGCTTTTTTAAAGCTTTAATGGCAGGCACCAACCCGGTAGATTCCAGCTTTTTCATTGCAGCCCCGGCATGCCCTACACCAGGAATGATATACCTGTCGTACAGTTCAAGGTCATCCACAGTATTCACCATACCATACGCAATCCCCAATCTGTCGAGCGCTGCAGTGAGTGAGAAAATATTTCCGGCGCCGTATCTTATTATACCAATCATTTAGTTTGCAGTTATTAGTTGGCAGTTTGCATTTAGCTGCAGTTTTAATTGACAATGCTTTATCACTGCCTACTGAAAACTGCCTGCTGCCAACTTAAAGTAATCCTTTGGTCGATGGTAAAACCATCTTATTTACATCACGTTTAACGGCCATTTTTATTGCTTTCGCAAAGGCTTTAAATATAGCTTCTATTTTGTGATGTTCGTTCTGTCCTTCGGCTTTTATGTTCAAATTACATTTTGCCGCATCGCTGAATGATTTGAAGAAATGGTAAAACATCTCGGTTGGTACATCCCCAACTTTTTCGCGTTTAAATTCGGCATCCCAAACTATCCAGTTACGGCCGCCAAAATCAATAGCTGCCTGCGCCAGGCAATCGTCCATAGGCAGGCAAAAGCCATAACGTTCGATACCCATTTTGTTGCCCAAAGCCGTGGCAAAAATCTCGCCTAAAGCGATACCGGTATCTTCAACAGTGTGATGTTCGTCAATATGAAGATCGCCATTGGCTATAACTTCCAGGTCGATACTGCCATGGCGGGCAATCTGATCAAGCATGTGGTCAAAAAAATGCAGACCGGTTGATACTTTGGCTTCGCCGGTACCATCCAGGTTTATTTTGATGTAGATATCTGTCTCTTTAGTGCTGCGGCGGTGCTCAATTACACGTTCGCCCAATTTCAGGAACTCATATATCTGTTGCCAATCTGTAGTTTCCAAGGCAATTGTATCGCCGATATGATCAGCTTCTGTAAATTCACCTCCGCCTAAATTTGATTGGTTATTTAGCCAGATAGCCTTTGCGCCCAGGTTTTTAGCAAGCAATACATCGTTCTTCCTGTCGCCTATGGTAAATGAATTTTTAAGGTCATATTTTTGGATGTCGAAGTATTGTGTAAGCAAGGCAGTTCCCGGTTTGCGGGTCGGTGCTTTGTCGGCTGCAAAGGTGCGGTCGATAATTTGGTTGGCAAATTTTACGCCCTCGCTTTCAAACGTCTTGAGGATGAAGTTATGCACCGGCCAAAAAGTATCTTCGGGGTAAACCGAAGTACCCAGACCATCCTGGTTGGTAACCATTACCAGTTCAAAATCAAGTTCTTTGGCTATTTTGGGTAAGTAGGTTAATGCGCCGGGGTAAAAGGTGAGTTTTTCGAACGAATCGATCTGCTCATCTGGCGTTTCGTTAATCATGGTGCCATCACGATCAACAAAGAGTATTTTTTGCAGCTTGCTCATCAATATAATTATTGATTTAATGAATTATTGAATTAGTGAATATGTTTTTCTACTGCTTATCAAAGCTTTTTAAGGTCTCTAATAAAATCGAATTTTCTTCGGGGGTGCCCACAGTGATGCGTAAGCTGCCCTCGCACAATTCAATTTTCGAGCGGTTGCGTACAATGATGCCTTTACCCACCAGGAATTTATAGATGCCGTTGGCATCAGTGGTTTTTACCAAAATGAAGTTGGCATCCGATGGGTAAATATCTACCACAAAACCAAATTCCTTTAAAGCAAGTACCAGCCTGTCGCGTTGCAAAAGGGTTTCCTTTATCCAGCCGTTTACCTGGTCAACGTTTGACAAGGCTTCCAAAGCCAGTTGCTGCGATGATTCGTTAACATTATAAGGTGGTTTAACTTTATTCATCACCTCGATAATTTCTTCGCTGGCAAAGGCCATACCTACGCGCAAGCCTGCAAGTCCCCATGCTTTAGATAAGGTTTGCATCACAACCAGGTTGGCATATTCGGTAAGTTCCTGAATAAATGTCTTTTGACGGCTGAAATTGATATACGCTTCATCAACCACTACAATGCCATTGAAGTTGGCCAGCAGTGTTTCAACATCCGCGCGGTTGATGGAATTACCTGTAGGGTTATTTGGCGAACAGATAAATATCAGCTTGGTATGCTCATCAATAGCTTCAGCAATGCCTTCTAAGTTCAGCTGATAATCTTCGCTAAGCAAAACCTTGCGGGCCTCTACATCGTTGATGTTGGCCGATACCTCGTACATACCATAAGTAGGCGGCACCAGGATCACGTTATCAACACCGGGATTACAAAAGCTACGGAACAGGATATCGATGGCTTCATCGCTGCCGTTGCCTATAAATATGTTGCGGGCCGGTACGCCCTTGATCTCGCTTAAACGCGTCTTTATGGCGTATTGCATAGGATCAGGGTAGCGGTTAAATTGTTTATCCAACGGCGAACCGTAGGCATTTTCATTAGCATCTAAAAAAACACTGGCCTCGCCCTGGTACTCATCACGTGCCGACGAATAGGGGACAAGCTTTTTGATGTTCTCTCTGAGTATATTATTGATATTGTACATTATTCATACTATGTCATTGCGAGCGTAGCGTGGCAATCTCGTCGCTTGCCTGGCGAATATGCATGGCTACGGGATTGCTTCGTCGTTCCTTCTCGCAATGACATATTGTTTAAGGAAACGCCTGTTTATTTTTTAACTAACTTTTTCTTATCGATACCGCATTCCTATGCGCGTGCAACCCTTCCATCTCGGCCAAAATTTCAACCGTGTGGCCGATATTTTGAATTCCCTCGCGGGTGATGTGCTGGAATGTGATCTTTTTTACAAACGAATCTACCGATACGCCTGAATAAGCCCTTGCATAACTGCTGGTTGGCAAAGTATGGTTGGTGCCCGATGCATAGTCGCCGGCACTCTCGGGCGTTAAATTGCCCAGGAAAACCGAGCCGGCATTAATGATACTGCCGGTTATCTGCTCCCAGCTATGGGTTGCCAAAATTAAATGTTCAGGTGCGTACCGGTTACTGAAATCCATGGCTTCGGCCAGGCTGGATGTTACTACAGTGTAGGAGTTATCCAACGCTAAACCGGCAATTTCGGCCCTTGGTAACACGGGTAATTGCTTTTCTATTTCTGCCAAAGTAGCCTCTGCAATAGCAGCCGATGTGCAAACTAAAACCGATTGACTATCAATGCCATGCTCGGCCTGCGCCAATAAATCGGCAGCTATATAGGCCGGAATAGCGGTATCATCAGCAATAACCAAAACTTCTGATGGCCCGGCAGGCATATCAATGGCCGTAGTAGTTGTTGATTGGATAAGGGTTTTAGCTTTGGTAACAAACTGGTTGCCGGGGCCAAAGATCTTATCAACCCTGGCAATGCTTTCTGTACCGTAAGCCATGGCTGCTATTGCTTGCGAACCACCCACCAAATAAATTTTATCGATACCTAACAATAGCGCCACATAGGCTATAAATGCATTTACCTTGCCGCTTTTTTGCGGAGGCGAGCAAACAACAATTTCATGACAACCTGCAATGCGTGCAGGGATGCCCAGCATTAAAAATGTGCTTGGCAACACAGCCGAGCCGCCGGGGATATATAAACCAACTTTTTCAATCGGCCTTAACTCGCGCCAGCAGGTAACGCCGGGCATGGTTTCTACCTTGTCCTCGGTTTTTAGCTGTGTTTGGTGAAATTTATAGATGTTGTTGTAAGCGGTTTCCAGGGCATTTTTTTGTTCTGGCGTAATAGCTTCAGCCAGTTCCTCCAACTCGACCTTGTTCAAAAAAAGCTTAGTTAACGCTACCTTATCAAACTTTTGGGCATAATCAATCAAAGCGCTGTCGCCATGCTGTTGCACGTTGGCAATCACTTCCTCCACAACGGCACGAATCTCATTAGCCGGGTCTACATTACGTTGAACCAGTTCCTGGATATCCGATGATGTAAGTTCTGAATACTTGTATGTCTTCATTTCAGTTTGCAGTTATCAGTTTACAGTTGGCATGTTTGTTTACAGTTTTTAGCATGTATTTGACTTACAAGACTGCAATCTAATTGCAAACTTGTGCTAAATATCTTGCTGCCCACTGCAAACTGCCTACTGCAAACTAAAGAATTATCTTCTCAATCGGCATTACTACAATACCTTGCGCGCCGGCTTGTTTTAGCTGGCTTATCCTGTCCCAAAAATCGCGCTCCGGGATAACGGTGTGCACCGCAACCCAGTCAGCTTCTGCCAATGGCACAACCGACGGGCTTTTAACCCCTGGCAATAAAGCGATCACTGAATCGAGGTTGTCTTTACGAACGTTAAGTACCACGTATTTAGTTTCTTTGGCACGTAAAACGGATTGGATACGTTGGATTAATTCCTGTACCAGGTCGTTGCCTTCGGTAGCTTTGCTGCTAATCAAAATGGCTTCTGACGACATTACATCGGCAAACGCTTTCAGTCCGTTGCTTTTTAATGTACCACCGGTTGATACCAGGTCGCAAATAGCATCAGACAAACCCAGTCCCGGAGAAATTTCAACTGAACCGGAAATGGTACGGATGTCAGACTCGATACCCTGGGCTTTCAGAAATTTGCCTAATATAACGGGGTAGGTGGTGGCTATGGCTTTGCCGTTTAAATCGGCAAGGGTTGCAATATCATTATTGTTTGGCACCGCTATTTTAAGCGAGCATTTGCCAAAACCAAGGCGCTGCAGGTAGCTTACCTCTACTTCGGTTTCCTCTATTACGTTTTCGCCTACTATACCCAAATCGGCAATGCCATCCTGAACATATTCGGGGATATCATCATCGCGCAGAAAAAGGATCTCTAAAGGGAAGTTGGAAACGGGCGAGATTAGTGAGCTTTTGTAGTTTTCGAAGTTTAAGCCGCAATTTTTTAATAATTCGACAGATTTTTCGTTGAGACGACCAGATTTCTGGATCGCTATTTTAAGTGTTTTCAAAAGAATTGAATTTATGAACTATAAATAAAAAGAGTGCAAACGGAGGTTGTTATTTCGCGTAGAAACATACATTTAGCTGATCACCACATGGTGGTGATGCAGATGAAGATGATGTAATGCGATACCGTTCATTTTTTTATAGTATACGGGTAAGTCTGGCGCAAATATAGACAGATGTTTTTTAAATCAAAATTAAATTTGTCAGAATCAGAATTTACAGAATTTGAGAATTTTCAGGATTTTGTCAGAATCAGAATCCAACGGACTATGGAATTAAAGTCTTTTTAATTCTGTCCATTCTTTAATTCTGCAAATTCTGATTCTGAATACGACTTTCATCATACTCATAAATGCCACCCTCTTCCCCAAAATCCTTAATCAGCCTCAGCTGTTTTACCTTTTGGATATCCTTTAAGTTGATCAGCTCGGGGTTCTCAAGGCTTTTAAACCAGATAAGGTAATACCGCTTAAAGGTGTAAAATTTGGCTATATCCTTTTTAAAGAACCGGTGGGGCACCAGGTAGGATGACATGCCCGAGAAAAAGTAAACCGCCTCGTGCGCGTCGGTATAAATAGTAACTTTCGGGTCGAATTGGCTTTTGTCCATGGTTTTAAGATAAGCCGCAAATGGCGAATCCATCCAGCTTTCGTCGGTATAGCCCGGGTTGCCGTACTCGTCTCTCACCTGGTCGTCATAGCGGTGCTTGTCGATAAAAAATTCTTTGGTTACAAAGCCCAGCATCAGGACAATCATAATAGCGCCCACTATTTTGCGGGTATTATCATTAACTGTTTTTTTAAGCAGCAGCAATCCCCAACTGGTATAACCCCAAAGCGCGGGGATGTACATAGGCGCCAGCAGGCGATGGTTAATACGTTCGTACCGCGAAAAGGTAGACGACACCACTATAAATAAGCCATACACTAAAGCAAATGTAATGGCCAGGTTTTCAAAGCTATCCAGATGCCTGCGGTAGTAGTTATAAGCCAATGCAGCTATAAAGCCCACAAATATGATGGTTGCCAGGGGAACAGACAGCCAGTATTGGTTTGGCGTAAGTCCCATCCAATCGCAAACCACGTTACCAAAGTAATACAGGTTTTTACCAAACGAAGTAATTGAAGGTTCCCGCGGCCCGGTTACCGTGCCAGACATGAACCGGTTATACAGCAAATTACTTACCAATAGCGAGATACAAACAAAGCCATATATAACTATATGCGTTATTTTCTTTTTAACAGGCAACGTTCTGTCCAAAAGTAACAGTAATCCACCTGTGCCCACAATTGTTACAGCTGCATAACGTGTAACGCAGCCTATAGCGGCTATCAACGCTGCTATAATTAAGGCGTTAACGGTGTGTTTTAAAAGATAATTCCTAAACGCTACAATAAAAAACAATGTCTCGACTATAAACAAAGTCTCTGACCATAAATAGGAGTATACCTGCAGCAATGCCGGGCTTAATATAATGGCCACCAGCATCAGCCATTTGTAAACGCGGTTTGTTGGCACAAAACGCTGCATGATCCACCCGGCGGTATAAATAAGCGTGGCAAACATCAGCCCGTTCAATATTGCCCCAAAAACAACGGGATCAATACGGGTAATAAACATAATTCCCCCTAAAAACATGGGGTAAAAAACCGGGAAATCAACAATAGGGATATGGTTAAATGTTTGCAGCGTACCATTAGTGTTCAGGCTCCGGGCAGCGCTGGTGTACATAATAGAATCGGGCGATACGCCAATGCCACTATAACTGCAAAACATTTGAATAGCAATAAAACCAAGTACCGCGGCAATAAAGGTGTCGTAGTTTTTTAAATAGCGGTTTAATTGCATACGTTTTTTTTGCTGTTGGATGTTGGTAAAAGTTGGAAGTGGCTAAAATGTTTTAAAAATAGTAAAAAAGCGCAGCCCAAGCCTCCTCTAAATCTCCTCCGTTGGGGTAGATTTAACTTTGTAAGTTTTTTAAGCCCTCCTTACCGGGTAGGGTTTGGGTAGGGCTTTGAGGTTAAGCTATCAAATCCAACACTGTACTAATCGGTTGATCGCTGTCGATCAAAATACCTTTCACACCCGCCTGGGTTCCGGCCTCTACATCACGCTCGCGGTCGCCAATAAAATAGGATAGGGCAGGGTCAATGTTGTATTTGGCGATGCCTTGCAGCAATAATCCTGGTTTTGGCTTGCGGCAGTCGCAGTCGCCGGTAAAGTTAGGATGGTGCGGGCAGTAAAAAAAGTCGGTTATCACCACGCCATGCTCGGCATATACTGTTTTTAAATGGTTGTGCATTTTTGCCAGCTCTTCTTCAGTATACCAACCTTTGGCCAGGCCGCCCTGGTTGGTGGCAACCAACAGCATATAACCCCTGTCCTGCAAAGTTTTAAGGGCATCAAAATTATCCAGTACATGAAAATCCTCAAAACGGCGAACGTAATCGCCCATTTCCTGGTTCAATACTCCATCGCGATCTAAAAAAACGGCTTTAACTTTTGCAGACATCTATTTTAATTTTTTGGCGAAGTTAGTAGTTTTTTGTTTGTTCATAGTTGATTTAGTTGTTCATAGTTAATGGTTCATAGTTCATGGCCGTTTTTGCTTAAAGTAAGTGGTTTGGTACAACTAAATTTGCCGTCTTATGTATCAGGCTATGAACTATGATCTATGAGCCATGAACTCCCCCAAAATAGTCTACTCTTCACATGGATTTAACCAACAAAATTTTATTCTGTTATTGGTATATTTACCGATTGTATAAATGAATAGCAGTAAATTGGTGCAACTTTATACCGATTCTAAATAAGAAAACAACATATTTCATTTGCTTAATCATAATAATTGGTTGTATATGTTGTCATTTTGTTAAATAAATATGATCTAAATAATCGATTTTTTAGAAATCTTTAAAAATTCCGATAAATTTTATAATTTATTTAGATATCAGTAACTTCGTTGTTACACCCTTTTATAAACGGTTTAATTTAAAATGAATCAAACTGATAACAACCAGGGCCTTTACAGGCCAGAATTTGAACACGATTCGTGCGGAACTGGATTTATAACCAACATAAATGGTCATAAAAGTAACCAGATTATTGATGATGCGCTTACAATGCTCGAGAACATGGAACACCGCGGTGCGTGCGGATGTGATCCTGAAACCGGCGATGGTGCCGGTATATTGATACAACTGCCCCATGAGTTTTTGATGGAAGAATGCTCAAACCTCGAGATCAGCCTGCCCGAACCGGGTGAGTATGGTGTTGGGATGATCTTTTTCCCTAAAGATTCGTCGCAAAAGAAGGCTTGCCGCATTGTAATTACCAACGCGATTGAAAAGCTGGGCCTTGTAAAATTAGGTTACCGTAAATTAACCGTTGACTCAATGGCGGTTGGCGAAACAGCCCGCCAGGCAGAGCCCGATGTAGAGCAGATATTTATTGCCCGTCCGCACCACATTACCAATGCCGATGACTTTGAGCGTAAGCTTTTTATATTACGCAGGTACATTAATAAAACTATTACAGATACCATCCCGGGTGCATCTGAATATTTTTATTTTACCTCGTTATCATGCAAAACAATTGTTTACAAAGGCCAGGTAACTACTTACCAGCTGCGTAAATATTATGCTGATTTAACTGATCCGCGCATTGCATCTGGCTTCGCCATGATCCACTCGCGTTTCTCTACCAATACTTTTCCATCATGGAAACTGGCGCAGCCTTTCCGCCTGATTGCCCATAATGGCGAGATCAATACCTTAACGGGCAACTTAAACTGGTTTTATGCCGGTTTAAAATCATATGCTTCATCGTACTTCACGGCCGAAGAAATGGAAATGATTATGCCGGTGATTGATAACAACCAGTCAGACTCTGCCTGTTTGGATAATATCATCGAAATCCTGTTGCACTCAGGCCGCTCATTACCACACGTAATGATGATGCTGGTACCCGAGGCATGGGATGGCAACGTACATATGGATCCTATTAAAAAGGCATTTTACGAGTATCATGCTACATTGATGGAGCCATGGGATGGCCCGGCCGCTATCACCTTTACCGATGGTAAACTGGTAGGTGCTTTGCTGGATAGGAATGGCCTTCGCCCGTTGCGTTATGTAATTACCAATGATGGCCGCGTTATAGCAGCATCGGAAGCTGGTACCCTGGCTATCGACGAAAGCACTGTAGTACGTAAAGGCCGTTTACAGCCTGGTAAAATGCTGTTGATAGATACCGAAAAAGGAAGGATAATTACCGATGATGAAATTAAAAAACAAATTGCCTCAAGGCAGCCTTACGGCCGCTGGCTGGAGAATTATAAAATAAACCTGAGCGAACTTACCGAACCCCGTTTGGCATTCGCTCAGCTATCAGAAGCTTCTGTATTCCGTTACCAGCAGGTATTTGGTTACAGCCGTGAGGATATTGATACCATTATTAAGCCAATGGCTGTTGATGGTAAAGAACCTGTGGGCTCCATGGGTACAGATGTGCCTTTGGCCATCTTGTCCGACAAGCCCCAACACTTATCAAGCTACTTTAAGCAATTTTTTGCCCAGGTAACCAACCCGCCTATCGATCCGATCCGCGAGCGCCTGGTAATGAGTTTGGCAACCTTTATCGGTAACAACGGTAACTTGCTGGACGAAGATAAAATGCACTGCCATTGCGTAGTTTTAAAGCACCCGATATTAAAAAACCACCAGTTAGAAAAACTGCGGAGTATTGATACCGGCCTTTTCCATGCCAAAACGTTGCAAACTTATTTTGTGGCCGACGGCATGCCCGGCTCGTTAGAAAAAGGTATTGCAAGGCTTTGCCGCTATGCCGAGGATGCTGTTGATGATGGTTTTGAAGTGCTGATCCTGTCGGATCGTGCGGTTGATTCGGAACACGCGCCTATCCCAACGTTGCTGGCGGTATCTGCGGTGCATCACCACCTGATTAAAAAAGGTCGTCGCGGCGCTGTAGGTTTGGTTGTTGAAACCGGCGATGCATGGGAAGTACATCACTTTGCCTGTTTGCTGGCATTTGGCGCTACTGCCATCAACCCGTACCTGGCTTTGGCAACTATCGAAACCGTTAAAAACAACGGCAGTTTAGAAACCAGCCATGATATTAAAACATTACAAAAAAACTACGTAAAATCTGTAAATGATGGTTTGTTGAAGATCTTCTCTAAAATGGGAATCTCAACCTTACAATCATACCATGGTTCGCAGGTTTTTGAAATATTAGGTTTGAATAAAACGGTTGTAGATAAATATTTCTGCGGAGCTGTTACCCGTATTGGTGGTTTGGGCCTTGACGAAATAGCCCGCGAAGCGTTATGCAAACACCGTATGGGCTTTAACACCAAGGGTGCCGACAATTTATTGCCCGAAGGTGGTATTTACCAATGGAAACGCAGGGGCGAAGCGCACTTGTTTAACCCTACCACGGTACACTTATTACAACATGCCACCCGTAGTAATGATTACAACGTATATAAAAACTACGCTAAAGTAATTAACGAGCAAACCGAAAAGCACTTTACCATCCGTGGATTGCTTGACTTTGCCCATCACCGCGAGGCTATCAGCATTGATGAGGTTGAACCGGCCGAAAATATCATGAAACGCTTTGCAACAGGCGCCATGTCGTTCGGCTCGATATCTCACGAGGCGCATAGCACCATGGCCATTGCCATGAACCGCATTGGTGGTAAAAGCAATACCGGCGAAGGTGGTGAGGATGAGATGCGTTATGAAAAAATGGCCAACGGCGATTCCATGCGTTCGGCTATTAAACAGGTAGCATCTGCACGTTTTGGGGTAACTTCAAATTACCTGACCAATGCCGATGAATTGCAGATAAAAATGGCGCAAGGCGCTAAACCAGGGGAAGGCGGACAGCTTCCGGGTCATAAAGTTGATGACTGGATTGCTAAAACCCGTCACTCAACACCTGGTGTAGGCTTAATCTCGCCTCCGCCGCACCACGATATTTACTCTATCGAGGATTTGGCGCAATTGATATTCGATTTAAAAAATGCCAACCGAGCAGCACGTATCAATGTAAAACTGGTATCAAAAGCAGGTGTGGGTACTATAGCCGCAGGTGTGGCCAAAGCACATGCCGATGTTATCCTTATTGCCGGATATGATGGCGGTACAGGTGCATCGCCAATAAGTTCGGTAAAACACGCCGGCTTGCCATGGGAACTTGGTTTAACCGAGGCTCACCAAACATTGGTACGCAATAAATTACGGAGCCGTGTGGTATTGCAAACAGATGGCCAGCTAAAAACCGGTCGCGATTTGGCCATTGCAGCTTTGATGGGTGCCGAAGAATGGGGTGTTGCAACAGCTGCGCTTGTAGCCGGTGGTTGTATCATGATGCGTAAGTGTCACCTGAATACCTGCCCGGTAGGTGTTGCTACGCAAGATCCTGAATTAAGGAAACTGTTTAGTGGTAAAGCAGATCACGTAGTGAACCTGTTTAAATTTATGGCCGAAGAACTGCGCGAGATTATGGCCGAGTTAGGTTTCCGTACCATCAACGAAATGGTTGGCCGTGTTCAGTTCCTGAAGGTGAAAGATCACCTGGAAAGCTGGAAAGCCAAAAAGATTGACTTGAGTGGCATCTTACACCCGGTTACCAATACCAAAGGCATGACGCTGTATAACAGCGAAAAGCAGGACCACGGAATGACCGAGATACTCGACTGGCAGTTGTTAGAGGCAGCTAAACCTGCCCTTGAAGATAAAACACCGGTATTTGCATCTTTTGATGTCATTAACGTTAACCGTACCATAGGCACATTGCTGTCAAACGAGATCTCGAAGATCTATGGTTCTGCGGGATTACCCGATAATACCATTAACTACAAATTCAAAGGCTCGGCCGGGCAAAGTTTCGGTGCTTTTGCAACCAAAGGTATTTCTTTTGAGTTGGAGGGCGAAGCCAACGACTACGTAGGTAAAGGCTTATCGGGCGCGCAACTGGCCATTTATCCATCAGAGAAAGCTACTTTCACACCTGAAGATAATATCATCATAGGTAACGTTGCTTTATATGGTGCCACATCCGGTGAGGTATTTATAGGTGGTATGGCAGGCGAACGTTTCGCGGTACGTAACTCTGGTGCCACTACAGTTGTAGAGGGTATCGGCGATCACGGTTGCGAGTATATGACCGGCGGTCGTGCACTTATCCTTGGTAAAACAGGCCGTAACTTTGCGGCTGGTATGAGCGGCGGTTTAGCGTGGATTTATAACCCGGATAACAGCTTTGCCGAGAACTGTAATACCGAGATGGTTGACCTGGATCCGCTATCGTTGCAGGATGAAGAGCAGATACTTACCTTACTGCGTAAGCACGTAAGCCTTACTGGCAGCAAACTTGCACAGCAGATCCTGGCTAACTGGGCCGAAGCATCTACACAGTTTGTGAAGGTGTATCCAAAAGAGTATAAAAAAGTAGTAGAGAAGTTACAATATCAAACAATAGGCTAAATTTCAATGGGAAAACCAACAGGATTTCAGGAGTTTAACAGGGAATTACCAACTAAGGTTCCCGCTGCTGAACGCGTAAAAAACTATAAAGAGTTTGTTAATTTATATACCGACGAGAAGCTTAACCAGCAATCGGCCCGTTGTATGAATTGCGGTATCCCTTTTTGCCATTCGGGATGCCCGCTGGGTAATATCATCCCGGAGTTTAACGATGCGGTGTATCGTCAAAACTGGGAAGAAGCTTACCATATTTTATCATCAACTAATAATTTCCCGGAGTTTACAGGTCGTATCTGTCCTGCACCTTGCGAATCTGCCTGTGTATTAGGTATTAATAAGCCGGCTGTAGCTATAGAAGAGATTGAAAAACATATCATCGAAATTGCTTACCAGAAAAACCTGGTAAAACCAACGGCACCTTTAGTCAAATCGGGCAAAAAAGTAGCTGTAATAGGCTCTGGTCCGGCCGGATTGGCTGCTGCAGCGCAATTGGTAAAGGCAGGACATGCGGTAACTGTTTACGAGCGCGATGATAAACCGGGAGGTTTATTGCGCTACGGTATCCCTGATTTTAAGTTAGAGAAAACTGTTGTGGAACGCCGTATTGAAGTGATGGAAAAGGACGGAGTTGTATTTAAACTAAACAGCGAAGTAGGCGTTAATGTTGCTGCCGATGAATTACTGCGCAGCAATGATGCAGTAGTACTGGCTGGCGGTTCAACAGTGCCTCGTAACCTGATGATCCCCGGCAGAGAATTAAAAGGCATCCATTTCGCGATGGACTTTTTGAAACAGCAAAACAAACGCGTAAGTAATATTACTGTAGATGGTGATGATATTTTGGCCACAGGCAAAGATGTAGTAGTAATTGGCGGCGGCGATACCGGCAGCGATTGCGTTGGTACATCAAACCGCCAGGGAGCAAAATCAATTAAGCAGTTTGAGGTGATGTTTCAGCCACCTGCACAGCGTACACAGCACATGCCATGGCCAACATATCCTATGGTGCTTAAAACCACCAGTTCGCACGAGGAAGGGGCTGATCGTTTCTGGGGCGTAAATACCCTGGAGTTTTTAGGCGACGACGAAGGTAACCTGAGGGCTTTAAAAGTGGTAGATGTAGAGTGGGAGCAGGATTTTATGGGCCGCCCTGTGAAATTCCATGTAGTTGAAGGATCAGAACGCGAAATACCTTGTCAGCGTGTGTTCCTGGCTATGGGTTTCCTGTATCCGCAGCCTGCCGGCCTCTTAGCTCAATTAGGTGTTGAACTGGATGACCGTAAAAACGTTAAAGCCAAAGAAGGCGTTTACCGCACTAATGTAAGTAAAGTATTTGCTGCCGGTGATATGCGCCGCGGTCAATCACTGGTTGTTTGGGCTATCTCTGAAGGCCGAGAAACAGCCCGCAAAATAGATGAATTTTTAATGGGACATTCCCTGCTGGAAAGCAAGGATGCCGTTAATCAGTTTGACCAGGTGTTTTAAGAGAAACCCGTATCTGCTGAAGATATATAACCACGCTGTATACCCCGTTATGGGATTGCAGCGTGGTTTTTTGTTGTATGTTATTAGGTTATTTATAATAGTTATATTGTTTACTTATTGTAAATCAATATAATTATGCTACTTTGGTAAACCAGTTATCACTTTTGTTGTTAAACCTAAACAAGTCATAATCAATTTATAAATGAAGTATTTCAGCGGCTTATTATTGATTTTGGTTACCCTCATTTGGATGCCATCATGCGAAAGCAACAAACGTGCAAATAATTACAATAACAAAGCGCTTGTTGACGATAGCGGAATGCTCTTTTTAAAAAATGGCACCGAGGCCAGCCTGGCAACTGTAAAGGCTTCCGGTTTGGCTATCTCCAACTCAAAAAATCAACAGGTTATTCAGTTTGCCAAAGCGATGATTGACGATCATACCTTGCTTGCCGATAATTTAAGAAAATTGGAGATTGACAATTTTGTAACCTCCAACGATACCATAAATGCCGGCCATCAACAAGTAATTACCGCCCTTGCACAAAAAAAAGCAGCCGATTTTGATAAGGCTTATATGGAACTTATTGTAAACCAACATGAACAGGAAATAGCCCTGTTTAAAACCGCCACCCTTAATAAAAATCCTAACGTATCTGATTTTGCCCACAAAAGTATGCCGTCGTTACAAGCACATCTTGATTCGGCTAAAATGATCGTGACGGCAATAAAATAGTTCACTTATTAATGCTTAAATTGCCGGGAAACAAGTTTAAATGATGCAATCAAAAATACGCACCGTTATAGCCTTTTTCTTTGTTTTAACGGCCTGCCAGGTGCAGGTTTCCGCACAGATTTCTGTAATTAAGCCGGGCGAAGTTTGGCCCGATAACCGGGGCGAACATGTGCAGGCCCATGGCGGCGGCATTATCAAAATTGGCAAGTTGTATTATTGGTTTGGTGAGGATAGGGCAGAGGATAATGATCCGGCTAAACGCTACGTAGCCTGCTATTCGTCGCCCGACCTTACGAATTGGACATTCCGGAACAAAGTGATCAAAACAGACGACCCGGCAAACTTCGGTAAAGGCTTTGTTTTAGAACGGCCGAAAGTTTTTTACAACAAAAAGAACAGGCAATATGTGATGTACCTGCATATGGATAGCGCCAATTATAAAGCCGCCCGTGTTGGCGTTGCGGTTTGTGATAAGGTTGACGGCGACTATAAGTACCTCAAAAGCTTTCGCCCTTTGGGTGAGCAAAGCCGTGATATTGGCCAGTTTGTTGATGATGATGGTTCTGCATACCTTATATTTGAGGATAGGGCCAAGGGCTTTCATATAGCACAGTTGTCAGATGATTACCTGAGCGTTGAAAAAGAGATTTGCCTAATTAAAGCACCTTTAGAAGGTGGCGCCCTGGTGCATTACAAAGGGCTTTATTATGCCATTGGTTCGGCGCTCACCGGTTGGGATCCTAATCCTAACAAATATGCTACGGCAACATCGTTAAGCGGGCCATGGTCGGAGTTTAAGGATATCGCCCCGCCCGAAACAAATACTTATGGATCGCAATCTACCATGATGGTTAAAGTTGTTGGTACAAAAAGCACCACCGTTATTTTTATGGCCGATCAGTGGCGCCCAAAAGCCCAATGGGATTCGCGTTACCTGTGGATGCCTTTGGAGATAGGCGACGGCAAGTTATGGCTGCCAAAGCCACAGCCCTGGGAGATAGATGTAAAAACGGGTGAGTGGAAATATGTTGATGATAAGTAATACTCGCTTTTTAACTTACGAGAGGTTAGCGGTTGCTTAACTTTCGGGGTGCACCGGTTTGTTTAAGTCTGTGGCTTGACTACTTCAGCTGAAAGCTGAAACCATGTAAGCCACGAGCTGGAAGCTCGCGGGAGCGTACGTTTTAAAACAATTTCAATTGCTGTTGTACTGGCGGCTTTGCTTTTCCAAATACTGTCCGGCCGCCGTATTTCCAGGAATCTTCGCGCTCTTTGGCTATTACCTGGTCAAAATTGGCGTTGGGTGTAAAATCTTTTTCGGCATTCTCGGCTATTTTATGAAGGCGTTTAATAGCTTCATTTTGTTCCGATACCCCCAGTTTCGATTTGTGTATGGCGTTTTGGAGAACGCCTATGGTTTCGTCATATACTTTGGTAGGTACCGGGAAGGGATGACCATCCTTGCCGCCGTGGGCGAAAGAATACCTTGCCGGATCTTTAAACCGGGAGGGGGTGCCATGAATTACTTCGCTTACCAAAGCCAGCGATTGTAAGGTGCGTGGCCCTAATCCCTGCAAAAGCAGCAAATCTTCGAAATCGGCAGGCTGTTTTTCATGGGCAAGCCAAAGAACAGCGCCTAAGCGTTTCAAATCAACGTCTTTTGCTTTTACCTCATGATGATTGGGCATCACCAGCTTGCCTATTTCACGGATCATCATTTCCGGGTTTTCCCCGGCTATTTGCATTACCCCGCATCTTGATGGATCTGCCAGCTTATCTGTCATGTTCAGGATCATCCCCGTGTTTTTTCCATAGATCGAAGTATGCGGATCATCAACAAACGATGTTAATTGTTCCGAATGCCAGTGATAGCGGCGGGCGGTGCTGCTGGCATCGCTCATGCCTTGCTGTACAACGGCCCATTTGCCCGTATCGCTCAGGATAAAATTATGGGTATATAACTGGAAGCCATCCTGAATGGCTGTATTATCAACTTTAGCGCTTAGTTTGCTGCATCGTACAAGGTAGTTGCCGTCAAGCCCCGTAGTTTCGCCAATTTTTAATAGCTCGGCAGGGGTTTGTTTGGAGTGTTTGCCTTTGCCGCCGCAAATGTAAATACCAAGTTCCCGGCTATGGGGGTTTACTGATCGCTTTAAAGCGCCCATTACGGAGGTTGTTATACCCGACGAATGCCAATCCATCCCCATCACGGCGCCGAGGCTCTGAAACCAAAAAGGATCGCTCAGGCGGCGTAAAACTTCGTCCTTACCATAATCCATTACAATGTTTTCGATAACTGCCAGGCCCAATTTCGCCATACGCTCGGCAAGCCATGTGGGTACATAGCCGTAGTGTAAAGGTAAGTCAGCACTGCCAGATCGCTTCATGCTAACAAAGTTAGTATTTATTTACACGATTTAAGGATTTTGCAGGATTAACAGCAGGGCAAACGCATTAAAATGATTCACTAATTGGCGATTAAATAAACACCTGATAGTCAGATATTTATGTTGTTTTTGTGATTGTATTTATGTATATTTATCTGACAATCAGATGGATACAAAAAATAAGACAAGTACTATTTTCGCTTATTTTAGCGAAATGCAAGACTTCCGCATTGACAGAAAAAAGCAACATCTACTAACAGATATCATTACAATTACTATAGCCGCTGCATTATGTGGTATTGAGTATTGA